>JAQCLA010000020.1 GCA_027592105.1 Pseudomonadota bacterium
GTGATGCTGACGCGCGACGCGGGCGGTGCGGTTGTGGCCGCAGGCACGCTGCGCACCGCCCGCAAGCTGATGGATGGCTTGGTCTTTCCGGGGCCAGCCCGTCAGCCCGTCACGCCCTGATAGATCAGGCGCAGCGAGATCAGGATCAACAGCACATCAAGCGCGCGTTTGAAATTCACATCCGACATGCGGTTCAAGACCAGCTTGCCCGCATAGGTGCCGATCAACCCCGCCACGATCAAGGCGATGATGACCCCGGCCCATGCGCCAAAGGCAAAGCCCAAAAGCCCGAAAATCACCACCTTCAGCGCATGTTGCACTGTCATCAAGGTCGCATGGGTCGCCACATGGGCATGACGATCAAGCTTGAAGGATTTGGTGTAATTGGCCACGAAAACGCCCGTCGCGCCGAAAAACATGGTCAGGAAACTAGAAATCCCCCCCGCCATCCACGGCAGCCGCGTCAGCCATGCGGGTGGCTTGGCCAAGACTGACCAGATGATGAAAATCCCGAGGCCGATCTGCACGGCATTGGGCGGCAAATCGACTACCACCATGCCGCCAAGCGAGGCCCCGATGACCGAACCCAGCACAAAGCCACCCAAGGCAGGTCGGTGCAGATTCCGAAACAGCATCGCGGCGCGGCCCGCATTCGATCCAAGCTGCACCACTCCGTGCACCGGAATGATCGCGGCAGGCGGCATCAATGTCGCCATGAACACCAGCAAAAGCGCACCGCCCCCGATCCCCAAGGCGGCGGTGATGAAGGAACCCACAAAGCTCATGACGACCAAGACCCAAAAGGCCAGCTGCGTCAGCCCGTCGGGTAAGGTGGTAAGGAATTCGATCATGTCATCATTCCAAAACGGGCTGGGTCACGCCTTGGGCGGATGGGCGCGCCGGATCACGGGTGAGGCGACTTGATCCGAAATTGGGATGTCGAGCAGCATCGCGCCCCCCTGCCCGGCGAATTCCGCAATAAGCCCCGGCAAAGCGGCCAGATCATCGACCCGTGCGCCCTTGATCCCGAAACCGCGGGCAATTGCCGCCAGATCGGTATGCCCGAACACCGCGCCCGCATCCGACAGCCCCTCGGCCCTGAGCTTGTGAATTTCCGAGCCGTAAGCCCCGTCATTCATCGCCACGATCAAGATCTTCAGCCCGTGGCGCGCGATGGTCTCCAACTCCTGCATATGCATCAGCAGGCTGCCGTCGCCATCAAACAGCACCGTGGGCTGATCTGGCCGCGCCGCAGCCACGCCCATGGCAAAGGCCAAACCATTGCCGATGGCGCCGAACTCGCGGATCGTCAGGAACCGCTTTTGGTGGCGTGTGGGCATTTGGGCCACGAAATAGGAACAATGGCCCGAGGAATTCACCATCTCCCAGCCCTGCGGCAGATGGGTTTCCAAAACCGCCACCACATCGCGCGGATCATGCAGGCCGGGGATGGGCGCGAATTGCGTGCTGTCGGCAGGGGCGGTGGCGATGCGATGGGCCAGCGCGTCAGAGCGCCAACCGGGATCGCGGGGCGTGACGCCAGCCAAAATCGCCTCCACCCCAAGCCTTGCATCGGCGCGCAGATGGTCTTGGGCGGCAATGCGCCCTTGGGCCAGCGTCACCGGCGCGGTGTCGATCTGCAGCAGCCGCGCATTCGGCCACAGCTTGCCCCCATCGGCATTGTGATGGCTGAGCGAGGTGCCGACCGCGATGATCAAATCCGCCTCGGCAAAGCAATCGCGCGCGGTTTCCGTCGCAAACCCACCCGCGACATTGAGGTTGAAGGGATGCCCCGCAAAAAGCCCGCGTGCGGGCAGCGTGGTGGCGAGGAGCGCGCCCAATCGGTCGGCCAAGGCGGCACATGCCGGCCCTGCCCCCGCCTCTGCCGCGCCAAGTCCTGCCATGACGACGACGCGCCCCGCATCTGCCACAATTGCCAGCACGCGCGCCAGATCATCGGGATTGGGCGGCATGGGGGATGTCACGGGCATCAGGCTGGCGGAGGGCGCGGGCATAGCATCCGCCCCGTTCAACACCGCGTTCTGCAGGTCGAAGGGAATGCCAACAACCACCGGGCCACGCGTCATCCGTGCCTCGAGAAAGGCGTCGCGCAGCCCCTCGGCCAGACGGGCGGGATGATGCAACGCGCGGTAGGCCGCCCCTGTCGCTGTGACAAAGGGGGCCTGATCGATCATCTGGTTATACCATGCAGATTTCAGCGGCGCCTCGCCCGCCAGCACCACCAGCGGGATGCGTGCGCGCACCGCCGCAGGCAGCGCCGTGGTCAGCTGCGTCAGCCCCGGCCCACAGGTGACAGTGGCAAAGCCCACCCCGCCCGTCTTGCGCGCATGGGCCATCGCAGCGGCGACCGCGCAATGCTCGTGGCGGACATAGATCATCGGGCAACCCGCCTCGGCCAGACGGGTGGCGAAGTTCATATTGGCGTCACCCAAAAGCGCGAAACAGGCGCCGGGGTTTTCCTGTGCGGCCACATCGGCCAGCAAGTCGAAGGCGTGCAGCCCCATCTTGCGCCTCAGACTTGCAACAGGCCGGGGGGCACCATCACCTCGCCCCGCGCGATCATGCGCGCGGTGCGCACCAGCCCCGCCGATTTCATCACAAAGCCCGTGTCAGTCTGGTCATAATCCACGGTCACCTCGATGATGCCCATGGGATGCTCGATCTTCATCAGCGCCGGCACCTCGTTGGGGATGACGCCCAAACCATCGGCGACCGTGCCGGGGGTCAGCGTACAGGCCGCAAGGCATTGGCTGCCCGTCACCGCCATCGAGGGGTGACAATTCCACGGCATGAAATAGCGCGCCGAGATTGCGCCGCCGTGGCGGGGGGCCGACAAAAGCCCGATCTTGGGCATGACGGATTTCGTCACATCGCCAAGGCCCATGCGCCGCCCAGCCTCAAGCCGCATCGGCTCCATCTTGGCGTAAAGGTCGCGATTGGCGTCCAACTCCTCGGCGGTCTCATAGCCGGTCAGGCCGAAATCAGCGGCGCGCCCGATCATCATCGGCATGGCCACATCCATCAAGGTGACCTCGATCCCGTCGATCACATCGCGCGGCTTGCCGGTGGGCAAGAAAGCCCCGCAAGATGAGCCCACGACATCAAGGAACTGAAGCCCCACGGGGGCGGCCGTGCCGGGCACGCCGTCAATTGCGGTGGTCCCCTCGTAGCTGACGCGCCCGCCCGGTGTCTGCACCCGCGCCTCGACCGTGGCGCCGGTGTTGACCGCACGGATGCGCACGGTGGTCACGCCATCTTGGGCTTCCACCAGCCCCATCTCAAGCGCGGCGGGGCCAACGCCCACAAGGATATTGCCGCAGGTGGGTTTGAAATCGACCAGCGCCTCTTCCACGGCGACTTGGCCGAAGAAATAATCCACGTCGATCCCCGGCTCATCGGATTTCGACAGCATCGCGACCTTGGTCGTGACCGCCACGCCGCCGCCCAGACCATCGATATTCTGCGGGTGGCCCGCGCCCACGATGGCCACAAGCACGCGTGCCAGCGCATCGCGATCTTCGGGCAGATCAGCCCGGTTCAGATACGGCCCGCGCGAGGTGCCGCCGCGCATGAACAAGAATGGAATGGGATCTTGGTAAAGGGAGTTCGTCATGTCCATGTCTCAGGTAAAGGGCCAGGGCAGGTCGAAATAGTTTTGCAACAGACCCGGCGGGAAATCGCGGTTCAGAAGATCGGCGAAGAACAAGATAAAGCCCAGACCCACCGCCGCGAATAGCAGCGCCATAGCCCAAGACAGCCCTGCCCGACGCCGGAAAAAGCCCACGAAAAACAGCGCTAAAGCGATGATGAAGCCGAAAATCCCCGTCAGCACCAAAAGCCCGAAGAACCATGCCAAGGTTCCCCAAAGCGAATGCGGTGCCGCGCCATCATCGCCGCCGGTTTCCATGTCGATGAAGACGTCGTCGGTCTCTGGCCGCAAGATCATCCGCGCAATCAGCGCCAGACAGCCCAACAGCGTCACGATTCCCACGCTCAGCGGAAAGACCTTGTCGCCAAAGCGCGCGACAGTGGCCGCATCCACGGTGGCAATCGCGACGTAAAGCGTGATCAGGCCCAAGAACAGCAGCGGGGCGCGCTTGGTGCCGGTATAGGTGGTGATGTTTTCGCGGATATTCTTGGATTGGCGAATGCCGATGACGATCGACAGCACCGTCAAGATCAACAGCGACACCGTGATGGGCGAGACGAGGTAGTCGATCCCCGATTCAAGGCTACGCCGAAAGCGCGCCGCGCCGATCTGGGTGGCCATGTTCACGAATTGCTCGGCCTGCGTGGACAGAACAAAGCCGATCAGGAAAGCGGGTCGCGAATAGTCGAAGCGGCGCAAGAAGATCCCGATCACACCGACAACGACCAGCGCGATCAGATCGCCAAAAGACATGCGCGACTGGAACGCGGCAAAGGCGATCATCATGAACAGGAAGGGCGCCAAAAGCGTGAAGCGGATCGTGGTCAACCGCGCGATCTGGCCCGACAAAAGCACGCAAAGCCCCGCGCCGACGACATTGGCCAGTGCCAGCGACCAGACGATGGTGTAGGTGATATCAAGGTCTTGCCGGATCATCGCTGGCCCCGGCGACATGCCCAAAAGCGCCAAGCCCCCCAAGAACACCGCCATCGAGCCCGAGCCGGGGATGCCGAAGATCAAGGTCGGCACAAGCCCGCCGCCCTCCTTGGCATTGTTGGAGCTTTCGGGCGCGATCACGCCGCGGATATCGCCTTGGCCAAACTGGTCGCGATCCTTCGTGCTTTGGACCGCATAGCCATAAGCGATCCAATCCACGACCGAGCCGCCAAGCCCGGGGATCACACCCACGATCACACCGATGCCCGCGCATTTCGTCGAGAGCCACCGATTGGCCCACCAATCGCGAAGGCCTTGCGACCAGCCCGCCCCCAATTGGCCTGATTTCGAGATCGAGGTATCTTGCCGCAAAAGCGAGACGACCTCGGGGATCGCGTAAATGCCAAGGCCGATGATCACCAATTGCAACCCATCGACCAAATAGGGGAAATCATAGGTGGCCATCCGCAGCGAACCGCCTGCAGGCGCTGTGCCGATGGTGCCCACCAAAATGCCCAAACCAGCCGCGACTACACCCTTGAGCGGGATGCGCCCCGCCAAGATCGCCACCATCGACATGCCAAGGATCGTGATCATCAGCATCTCGGGCAGGCCGAAGGCCAAGATCAGGGGCCGCGCGATGAAAATGATCATCGTCAGCACCAAGGCCCCCAGGATGCCGCCATAAAGCGATGAGACAAAGGCCGCAGACAGCGCGCGCGCCGCCTGTCCTTTGCGTGAAAGCGGAAAGCCGTCAAGCACCGTGGCTTGGCTGGCTGAACTGCCGGGAATACCCAGCAAGACCGAAGAGAATGTATCCGATGTGGGGATCACCGCGATCAGACCCACCATCAGCGCCAGACCCGAAACCGGGTCCATCCCGAACATGAAAGGCAGCACAAGCGACAGGCCGGCAATCCCGCCAAGCCCCGGCAACACGCCGATCGACAGGCCCAAAAGCACACCGGCAACCATGTACATCAGGTGCTGGGGCTGGATCACGGTCAAAAACGCGTCACCCAGCGCCGGAAGCGCAATAGTCAGGATATCCATGGCGGCGCCCTCCCCTCACCCGTGATCGGCCGCCCGAACACGCGTGGTTAATTGCTCCGCGCGGCACGCACGGGTCGTCTTATCTTATGCAACGAAAAACAGGCCCGGCGACGCGCAATTGTGTCGCCGGACCCGTGCAGTGGTTTACTGCATCGTGACGCCGTAAGCCTCGGACAGCCACGACAACACGTATTCACGCGCTTCATCGGACACGGTGATCGCCGCCTCGTGCGCAACGAGGGCCGCCGGGCCGATCATCTGGGGATAGACGCCCAACTGGCTCTCGGACAAAGCGGCAAAGTCGGGGCGCGCCAGAACCTCTGCAAAGGCTTCGTTATACATGCCGACAACGTCAGCCGATGCATTGCCGGGCAGATAGACCAGTTTTTGCGCCGCAAAGCCCGACACGAAGAAGGCGCGCCATGCGTCCCAAGCCACGCCCGAGGTCTCACAACCAGCGGTCGCATCGCAAATCTCGGCGAACGTCGGGATATCGGGGAAGGTCGGATCGCGCACAACATTGCCCGCGTCATCCAAGATGCCCCAGCTCATCACCGGAACGGCCAAGCCCTGTTCGACGAGCGGAACGACATTCTTGAGATAGGCCGACGAGGTTTGGTAATCGATATTGGCCTCGCCGCGTTCGAACATCAGGCGGCCATCGCCGCGACCCTCGATCCCGAAGACGGGCTCGACCTGAAGACCCAGCATCTTGAAGGCAAGAAGTGGCACGAGGTCGAGCGTGGTGGCACCTTGGCTGCCGAACAGGAAGAACTCACCCTGCAGATCATCCATATCGCCATCGAAACGGGCGCCAAGATCAGCAGGCAGATAAACGACGCCACCCGTGCCGGATGCCAGAACCGGCTGCCAATCGCGGTATTCGTAGCGCACGCGCGGATCGCCCAAGAGATAGGGGAACTGGGTCGAGCCCGAGGTGCCGAAAATTAGCGTGCCATCGACGGTGGTCTGCTCTTGGAACCAGTTGGCGCCGGTGGTCGAGCCGCCGCCGGGGCGGTAGCCCACGATGGTTGTCGGATTGCCGGGCAGCGCTTCGGCCAGAAGCGGCGCAAAGAAGTTGGCCCAGCGTGCCGAGCCGCCCGATTCCGAGAAGGGAATCACGAATTCAACAGTCTTGCCCGCCAAATCCTGTGCTGCGACCGGGGCCGCGAAGCTGAAAGCTGCGGCAGAGGCCGCAAGAATTGCCGCGCTGACGCGCGGTGTATTGGTTTTGGTCATGTCTTCCTCCCTAGGTCCGTGTGGCCCGTTTTGGGTCTCACGGTCATCTTCAAGGCGTTTTACCACCCTTGATGTGGTGTTCTTGACTTGCGAAGCTTTCGCCAAGCTTACGTGAGCGCCTTTTTTATCGCTTGCAACGGATTAATGCACCATCGCACCAAAGATGGTGCCACAATGGTGAACCAAAGGTGGGGGAGACACCAATCATGCGCATCGTTCTGGTCGAAGACCATGACAGCGTTGCCAAGGGCATTTGCTACCGGATGGAGGATTTGGGCCATTCGGTCGATGTAATTTCGGATGGCTTGGCGGCTGATCAACATTTGCGCATGGGCGGCGGCGATCTGGTCATCCTCGATATCAGCCTGCCGGGGCTTGATGGTCTGTCGATCCTGCGCGCGATGCGCCAACGTGGTGACGGGCGGCCCGTGCTTTTGCTGACAGCGCGGGCCGAAACCCATGACCGGGTGCGCGGCCTTGATGCGGGGGCGGATGATTATCTCGTCAAACCCTTCGAGATGGACGAGTTGGAGGCGCGCATCCGCGCGCTCGCCCGGCGTCAACCCAACCCGCTGCGCCGCTTGATCACCGCGGGCGATGTCACCCTCGATCTTGATGCGCGCGAGGTCAGCGCCGCGGGCATCTCCCTTGCACTACCCCGGCGCGAGGTCAGCGTGATGGAAATTTTGATGAGCGCGCAGGGCCGTATTGTCAGCAAGGGCGATCTGATCGACCATCTTTACGGCACCGGCGCCGATATCGAGGAAAGCGCGGTCGAGGTGCATATCTCGCGGCTGCGCAAACGGCTCAAACCCTACGGGCTGGAAATTCGCGTGGCGCGCGGCCTTGGCTATGCGCTTGTCGTTCAGGGAAAAAGCGCATGATTACCCGGCAATCCTATCAGATTGCAAAACCCTCCACCTCGCTGCGGGTCAGGTTGACGGCCATCATCTTGGTGCCCTTGTTGATCATCGCGCTGGCCGTGGGTATCTGGCAGCTCGACTATACCCGTCAAAAGGCCGAGGGGATTTTTGACCGCTCGCTGCTGAGCACCGGGCTTGCCATCGCGGCCGATGTGGCGCGTTCAGGCGGTGACGCGCTCTCGCTTGAGACGCGCGATCTGTTGAACGACACATCCGGCGGTCAGGTCTATTACCATGCTTTCGCGCCCTCAGGCGTCTATGTGACGGGCTATGCCACCCCCCCTGCCCGCCCACCCGAGGCTGTTGCGGCGATTGGCGACGGGTTTTACGGCTTTTACGATTCCACCTATTTCGGCAGCCCGGTGCGCGCGCTGCGCCTGCGACAGATCAATACGGTCAGCGGCATTTCCGGCACCTATACCTATACCGTCTGGCAAGAGCGCGCGGTGCTTGACGCCTTGGCCCGCGATCTGGCCTGGCAGGTCATGGTGGTAATGGGCGTGCTGATCGGCACGGTAGCACTTGTGGTGTGGTTCGGGGTCAATCTTGGCCTGCGGCCGCTGCTCAATCTCGAAGATGCGATCTCGCGCCGCAATGCCGATGATCTCAGCCCGATCCGACGGCGCGTACCGCCCGAGGCACGCGGGCTTGTGTTGCGGCTCAACGCGCTATTCGAACAGGTTGAGGCAACGATACAGGCACAGGCCAGTTTCGTGTCGAACGCCGCCCATCAGCTGCGCAATCCGATTGCCGGCGTCTTGGCCATGGCCGAGGCAGTGCGCCGCGCCCCCACGCCCGAAGATACCCGCGCGCGCGCCGGAGAATTGCTGACCTCGGCCCGGCAAGTGCGCGATCTGGCCAACAGGCTTTTGACGCTCGAGCGCGCAAGTGCTGCAGGCCAAGCCCGCGAAAGGGTCGATCTTGGCCTATTGCTGGACGAAGTCGCGCGCGATCTGCAAGGGCGGGCTGCGGCGCAATCGGTCGATCTGGTGCTGGATCTTGGAAAGGCACGGCCCGTGGTCATGGCCGACCGCTTGATGCTGCGCGAAGCGGTGTTGAACCTGATCGACAATGCGCTGCGCCATGGCGGGCCGGATCTGCGGCAGATCAGGATCGGATTGGCCATGATCGATGGGTTTGCGCGGCTTTGGGTCAGCGACGATGGGCGCGGCCTCAGCGCGGACGAGGTGCCACTGGCGCTTGCGCGGTTCGGCCAAGTCGGCACCACCGAAGGATCGGGGCTGGGCCTGTCGATCACTGCCGCCGTTGTCGCGACACATGGCGGCCAGCTTGCGATTGCCCCAAGCACCGCGACGCCCAGCGGGCTGAGCGTTACCATGATCTTGCCGCTGGCAGAGCTTGGCCAGCCAGCCCCGATGGCCACGTCACGTCCCGGTGAGGCCGCAAACCGGGCAAGCGCCGGGGCTGGTGGCGGGTCTGACGCGCCTGTCACACAGGCACCACGCCCCGCCACCGCACCTTAAGCGCAAAACCCCGGATCAACGACCGATGGCATAGGCTTGCATCAGGCGCGGCGTGGCGGCGGCCTTGAGCATGCCATCGTCATCGCGCGAGGCGGCGGTCAGGCGGCCCACCGCCCAAGGTTCAGACACTTCGAGTTCATGGCCGCGCGCGCGCAGATCGTCCAGCACCGCCTCGCCAAAGGCGGGTTCCACCATCAAATGGCCGGGGCGTGTGCCGCGCGGATAGAAGGAGGATTGGAAATGCGCCGTATGAAACAGCGGCGCGTCGATCCCCTCTTGCAGGTTCATGCCCCCATGCACCAACCGCAAAAACAAGATCAGCTGCCACTGGTCTTGCTGATCGCCGCCGGGCGTGCCGAAGGCCAGCTTGCGCCCATCGGTTTCCGCCATCGAAGGCGAGAGCGTCGTGCGCGGCCGCCGTCCCGGCGCAAGCGAGGTGGCCAACCCCTCCTCCAGCCAGAACATCTGCGCCCGACTATTGAGCGGCATGCCCAGCCCCGGAATGATCGGCGAGGATTGCAGCCAGCCACCAGATGGCGTGGTCGAGACCATGTTGCCCCATTGGTCGATCACATCGATATGCACGGTATCGCCGCGCTTTTCGGTCAGATGCGCCATCGTCGGCTCACCCGCGCCCATCCCCGGCCCTTCGGCATGTTCTTGGCCCGCCCGCGCAATTGCGGCCTTGGCCCATGCCTCATAGCCCACGATATGGCCCGGGCGCTGCAGGCGCGAGGCTTTGGGGCCGATCAACGGCGTGCGCGTCGCGGCATATGCGGCCGAGAGCAGCGTCTCGACCGGGATATCGACGAAAGCGGGATCGCCGTAATAGGCCTCGCGGTCGGCGAACGACAGCTTCATCGCCTCGGTCACATGATGGACGAAATCGGCCCCGCGCGGGTCCATCGCGCCGATGTCAAAGCCCGAGAGCGTCATCAACGATTGCAACAGCGTCGGCCCTTGGGTCCAGACGCCGGGCTTCCAGACGCGCCAGTCGTGGTAATCGACATGCAGCGGTGCCTCGTAGCTTGCCTGCCAATCGGCCATGTCTTGGCCGGTCAGCACGCCCTTGCGGCGCTCACCCTCGGCATCCATGACGCAAGCATCGCGCAGATAGGCGTCGATGCCTTCGGCGATGAACCCCTCGTAGAAGGCGCGGCGCGCGGCCTCGATCTGGGCGGCATGGCCTTGCGCGGCCTCGGCCTCGATCAAGACGCGCTCCCATGTGTCGGCCAGATCCGGGTTCTTGAACAGCCGCCCCGCCTCAGGGGCCTGTCCGCCGGGCAGCCAAGTGGCATAGGATGTGGGCCATTCATCGCGAAAGAAGTCGTGCAAGCTGGCGATGGTATTGGCCACACGCGGCAAGACCGGGTGGCCGTGGCGGGCATAATAGATCGCAGGCGCCAAGATCTCACGCAGGGGCAAGCTGCCGTGATCGCGCAGCATCAGCATCCATGCACCGAACGCGCCGGGAATGACGGTGGCCAACAAGCCGGACCCCGGCACGATGTTCAGGCCGACGGATTTGTAATGGTCGATGGTGGCCCCCGCGGGTGCCGTGCCCTGACCGCAGATCATCACCGGCGCATCGGCCCCGGCGGTGCGCAGCATCAAGGGCATATCGCCCAAGGGGCCGTTGAGATGCGGCTCGACCACTTGCAGCACGAACCCCATGGCGGCAGCGGCGTCAAAGGCATTGCCGCCCTGTTCAAGGATCTTCATCCCCACGGCAGAGGCGATCCAATGGGTCGAGGTGGCAACCCCGAAGGTGCCGGTAATCTCGGGGCGGGTGGTGAAGGTCATGGGATGTTCCGTTTGGTAACTATATCAGTGATCGCGCGGGTCCAGCGCATCGCGCAGCCCGTCGCCCAGCAGGTTAAATCCAAGCACCACAAGGAAAATCGCGGCACCGGGATACAGCGCCATCCAGGGCGCCTGTTCTAGAAAATTCTTGGCGACGTTCAACATAGACCCCCAGCTTGGCGCGGGTGGTTGCTGGCCCAGCCCCAAAAAGGACAGCGACGCCTCGGCAATGATGGCGGTGGCGATGGTCAATGTGCCCTGCACAAGGATCGGCGGCACGATATTGGGCAGGATATAGCGCGTGATCAGAGCGATATGAGTCAATCCGATGGCGCGCGCGCTTTCGACGTAATCCTCGGTCATCACGGCCATGGTCTGGCCGCGCGCCAGCCGGATGAAGATCGGCACGGCGGACAGGCCGATGGCGATCATCGCATTGGTCAGCGACGGGCCAAGAAAGGCCGCCAGCGCGATGGCCAGGATCAGAAAAGGCGCGGCTAAAAGCGCCTCGGTCACGCGGCTGACGCTAGCATCGGTCCAGCCGCGCAGATAGCCCGACAAGACGCCCAAGGGCACGCCGATGCATACCGCGATGCCCACCGACACGACGCCCGCCAAAAGCGAGGCGCGCGCGCCCCAGATCATCCGTGACAGCACATCGCGCCCGATTTCGTCGGTGCCGAACGGGTGGGCGACGGACGGCGCCTTGCGCACCGCGCCCCAGTCGGTTTCCGTCGGCCCCGGGATCGGCACGATCGGCGCAAGCAGCGCGACGATGACGAAGAACGCCACGAGGATGCCGCCCAAGAGCGCCGCCTTGTTTTTGCGGAACTTGCGCCAGACCCGGCTTTGGCGACGGGGCAAAACCTCGGACGGGGCGGCGACGGGATCGGGGATCGTGCTCATTCGTCCCTCATGCGCGGGTTGAGGATGCGGTAGGCAACATCGGCCAGGATATTCATGAAGATAAATGCGACCCCGGTGCACAGGACGATGCCCTGCACCACCGCGTAATCGCGGTTGAACACGGCATCGACGACCAGCTTCCCGAAACCGGGGATGGTGAAAATCTGTTCGGTCAGCACTGCGCCCGCCAGCAATTCGCCAAACACCAGCGTGGTGACGGTGACAATGGGCACCATCGCATTGCGCAGCGCGTGCTTGACCAGCACCACCCGTTCGGCCAGCCCCTTGGCGCGCGCGGTGCGGATGTAATCGGAACTCAGCACGCTCAGCATCGCGGACCGGGTGTGGCGCATCAGGGTGGCGGCAATGCCCGTACCCAGCACGAAGGCCGGCATCAGCATGGTACGGATCGAGCCCAGCGGGTCATCTGAAAATGGCTGGTACCCCGATGCGGGCAGCCAGCCCAGTTGCACGGAAATCAGCAGGATCATCATGATCCCCAACCAGAAATTCGGTACCGACAGGCCCGAGAGCGCCACGATATTGGCGACCCAGTCAATCCAGGTACCTTTCTTGTAGGCCGACAAGACGCCTGCGGGCACGCCGATCACGATGGCGATGATTAAGGCCATGGTGGCCAGCTGGATCGTGACCGGCAGTTTCTGCCGGATCAGCTCCAGCACCGGCTGCTGCGTGCGCAGCGAAATGCCCAGGTCGCCGCGCAGAGCGTTCCCGATCCAGGTAAAATATTGCACGATGATCGGATCGTTCAGCCGATATTGTTCGCGCAGGTAGGCCAGAACCTCGGGGTCGCGTTCCTCGCCCGCCATGACCAGCACCGGATCGCCCGGTAACAGTTTTTGCAACGTGAAGACGAAGACCGAGATCAGGATGATCGTCGGGATCGCGATCAACAGGCGGCGACCGATGAAGGCAAGCATGGGCTGTTTTCGTCCTGTGCTGCGGGTGTGGCGGGGCGTTCGGAGAAATGGGGCGCGCGGCGGTGGGTGGACGCGCGCCCCGGTCTAAGCTGTGTCAGGTCATTCGGTCAGCGTGACGCCCGCCAGGCGGATCATCCCGTCGGGATAGGCGGTAAAGCCCTCGATGCCGGCCTCCATCGCCCAGATCCAGACCGGGTGATACAGGTAGACGATCGGCAGATCCTGCATCAGGATATCGGACGCCGCGTAATAGGCCGCGCGACGGTCCGCCGTGTCATTGGACACGCGCGCGCCGTTCAACAAGGCGTCGACCTCGGCGTTGGAATAGCCGCTGTCATTGATGCCGCCCCCGGTGGTCATGAACTGGTGGATATTGCCATCGGGATCGACGCGGCCCGACCAACCGACCTGGCTGGCCTGATAGGCGCCCGCCGACTGATCAGCCAGGAGCGTGGCGAATTCCTTGGCTTCGATCGAGATGCGGATGCCCGCTTCCCCCGCCATGGCCTGCACCACCTGCATCACCTGCTGCTGCACTGGGTTGTTGGCGACCTGCACGGTGATGTCGACACCATCAGCAAAGCCTGCTTCGGCCAGAAGTGCGCGGGCAGCGTCAACATCGCGTTTCGGCACGGGATAGGCGGCATTGTACCAAGGCGATGTTGGCGGATAGGCTTGGTTGCCCGCCGCAAACACCCCCTCAAAGACCACCTGGTTGATCACGTCGCGGTCGATGGCCACCGACAGCGCCTGACGCACGCGTGCGTCCTGACCCAAGGGGCCGTTGGCGCGGTCACCATTGCCGACATTGATCGTCATCGCCTGGTAGCCCAGCGATGTGGCCTGCGCGGTTTCCAGCGCGTCATCGCCCCGCACCGATGCCACATCGGTCGCCGCCAGCCGTTCCAGCATGTCGAGATCGCCCGCGCGCAGGTTGGCGAGGCGCACGGTGGTATCGGGAATTGGCAGGAAGGTCACGGTGTCGAAATGATAGGCGTCGGCGTTCCAGTACTCGGCAAAGCGTTCCAGAACGATCCGGTCCTGCTGGATGCGTTCGACAAAGCTGTAGGGGCCGGAACAGACCGGGTTCAGCGCGAAATCAAGGCCCGAGGCGGCGGCGGCGGTGGGCGAGATCATCATGCCCGCGCGGTCCGACAATTGCGCCATCAGCGTCGCATCGGGCGCTCTCAGGGTAAAGCGGATGGTCATGTCATCGACCACCTCGACCCCAGTGATCGAGGTCAGTTCCGACTTGCGGCGGCTTTCGGGCAGGTTCTGGCTGCGGTCGATGTTGGCAGCCACGGCCTCGGCGTTGAAGGTCGTGCCATCATGAAACACCACGCCCTCGCGCAGCGCCATGGTAAGGGTCAGGCCATCATCCGACCAATCCCAACCAGTCGCCAGTTGCGGCACGATTTCCAGGTTCGGGGTGATGTCGACCAGTTTGTCGCAGAGCGAGTCGAACACGATCCTACCCACGAAGGTGCGGCCCTGATCGGGGTCCAGCGCGTCGGCGTCATCTTGCAGGCCGATCCGCAGGTCTTGCGCCTGCACGGCGCCTGCGGCCAACCCGAAGGCCAGCGCAAGTGCGAGGTTTTTCTTGAGTGCCATTAGGTAGATCCTCCATCTGTTGGGGGGGTGATATCGCCTGATTTCAGGCGGTTATTGGAAAGAGTGCGGTCGGCCATGGCGCGCGCATAGAGATCAAAACGCGCGCTTGCCCATGGTGTGCGGGCCGGGGTCACATCGGCCAGACCCTGCAGCGACAGCGCGGCCGCATGGTGGCAGGCGATGATGCGCCCTGCGCCCGCCGGTGTCAGAACCGGCCGCTCCGTGCGGCAGATATCGGTCGCATAGGGGCAGCGGGGGTGAAACTTGCAGCCGGGCGGCGGCGCGATGGGATTGGGCGGATCGCCCTCCAACGTGGTGCGGGCAGGGCGCGCGCCAAAGCTTGCCACCGGGATCGCGGCCATCAGCGCCTCGGTATAGGGGTGCAAGGGCTGCGCATAGAGATCGGCTGCGGGGGCGCATTCCACCACCTCGCCTAGATACATCACCGCTACCCGGTCAGCCATGTGCCGGATCACCGCCAGGTCATGCGCGATGATCACCAGCGTCAGGCCGAATTCCTCCTTCAGGTCTTCGAGCAGGTTCACCACCTGCGCCTGGATCGACACATCGAGCGCGCTGACCGGTTCATCCCCGATCAACACCGACGGCCCCGAGGCCAGCGCGCGGGCGATGCCGATACGCTGGCGTTGACCCCCCGAAAATTCATGCGGATAGCGGTCGCCATGTTCCGGGCGCAGGCCCACCCGCGTTAACAGGTCGGCCACCCGCGCGCGCCGTTCCCTAGGCGTGCCGATACCATGGGCGCGCATCGGTTCCTCGATCAGCGCGCCAACCGTCATCTGCGGGTTCAGCGACGAAAACGGATCCTGAAAGATGAATTGCAGATCGCGGCGAAGCGCACGTAGGCGAGCGGGCGGCACTCGCGCCAGATCTTCGCCCTTGTACCAGACCTCACCCGCGCTAGGGTCGATCAGGCGCAACAAAAGCCGCGCGAGCGTGGATTTTCCACAGCCGCTTTCGCCCACAATGGCAAAGGTTTCGCCGTGTTCGATGTCGATCGACACACCCGCCACGGCTCGCACCACCGTGGCCGCGCCGAACAAGGGCCGGGCGGTGACGAAATCCTTGCGCAAATCGCGGGTCGACAAGATCGCGGTCATGGTCCGGTGGCCCCCATCTGCGCTGCTGTCTGTGCCGCAAGCGGCGCATGGCAACATGCAACCCGGTGGCCCGCCCCGATGTCGGTCAGCGCGGGCACACGGGCACAGGCCTCTGTCACAAAGGGGCAGCGGGTGGAAAACCGGCATCCCGGCGGCATCGCGGTGGCCTGGGGCACTGTGCCCGGCACGGTCACAAGCCGGGCGCTGCGCGCGCCAAGCGCGGGCATCGAAGACATCAGGCCGATGGTGTAGGGGTGGTGCGGATCAGTAAAGATCTGTTCCACGCTGCCCGCCTCGACGATGCGGCCGCCATACATCACCGCGACCTTGTCGGCCATTTCCGCCACCACGCCCAGATCATGCGTGATCAGGATCATTGCCGCCCCAGTTTCCGCCTTGAGCCCGCGCATCAGGTCCAGGATCTGCGCCTGTATGGTCACATCCAGCGCCGTGGTCGGTTCATCGGCGATCAGCAATTCGGGGTCATTGGCCAGCGCCATGGCGATCATCGCGCGCTGTCGCATGCCGCCCGACAATTGGTGCGGGAATTCATCGAGCCGCCGCTCGGGGGCGGGGATGCGGACACACTTGAGCATGTCGAGCGCGCGGGCCCGCGCCTCGGCCCGGCCCAGTCCCTTGTGGCGGCGCACCGATTCCGCGATCTGTTCCCCGATCCGCAAGGCCGGGTTCAGCGAGGTCATCGGTTCCTGGAAGATCATCGCCATCCGCCCGCCGCGAATGCCGCGCAGTTCCGTGCTGTCCATCGACAGCAGGTCCCGGCCCGTCAACCTGGCGCTGCCCCGCGTCACACACAACGGCGGCGATTGCAGTAAGCCCATCAAGGCAAGCGAGGTCAGGCTTTTACCACAGCCGCTTTCGCCAACGATGCACAACGTTTCGCCCGCCGACAGGCTGAAACTGACATCATCGACAATCGGTTGATCCGCGCCCTTGATCGCGATGGTCAGCCCGCGCAGGTCCAGAAGCGGTTCGGCCCGAGCGGTCATTGGGCCGGATCCTTGCTACGGATGCGTTCCAGGTTGCCTTTGAGCGCCAACAGATGTGCGCGCATCGCGGCCCGCGCGGCGTCTTCCTCGCGGGCGTTGATCGCGTCGATAATATAGGCATGATGGCGGGCATATTCCGCCACCAGTTCCGGCGACCGCGCCTGTTGGCGTTCCTGTTGCCAGCGCTGTTCTTGGCGCACCTCGTTGATCAGGGTGAAGGCCGCGCTGAGGATCGGGTTGCCGGCGATGCGCGCGATCATCCGGTGCAGCGACCCATCCCACAATTCGGCCGCATCGGCATCAGGGGCATGGCTGGCACGCTCGGCCAGCGCATGCATCCGGGCGATATCTTCGCCGGTGGCGCGGCGCGCGGCCAGCGCGGCCAATTCCGGTTCCAGCGCCAGGCGCGCCTCCATCACGCTGAGCGGGTCGGTGTCGGGGGCAATGGCCGCGGCAAGGGGGCCGTTGGGGTCGGGCGGTTGACCCACGAATGTGCCCTTGCCCTGCCGCCGCCAGACCAGCCCCTCGGCTTCCAGTGCATCCAGCGCGCGGCGTAGCGCCCGGCGGCTGATCCCGAACCTAGCGCAGAGATCGCGTTCGGTGGGCAACTTGCCATTGGCCTCGACCTCGCCCAGCCGGATCATCTCGCGAATGCGGGTTCGCGCGGCAGAGGCATTGTCGGTTTCCGCTGGCGTGTCGCGCAAGTTTCTACCTCGGGTTGAACCAAAGCCGCAAAGGGGCGAACCTTTCAACCATTGGTCCGCGCTGCCCCCGCGTCAAGCGATTCCCGCCCTCAGCGCGTCCAAAACGTTACGCAGGTCTTGCATGACGAAAAATTGGGTAACTTGCCCGGATCAGACGCCGACATGGTGCAGGCTGGTGTCATGATCCAGCGCGGTCATCGCTCCATCTCAGACCACCATGCCGCGCGCGATCCAGCCTGCCAGCGGATATGTCACCAGCCAGCAAGCGTGGGACAGCGCGAATTGCGCGGCAAAGACCGCGTCGCGGTCTGCTCCGCACGCAGAGCGGTTGATGATGCGCCCGATAGGGGTCTGGGTCAGCGAGAAGCCGAAGCCGATCACGGCCCATAGCGCGATCAGGGCTGTCAGGCTTCCGACCAACGGCACCAGCGCTAAGCCCGCAACCATCAGGGCCGCGCCGCCGGTGAGATCGCCCTGACTTGGCAAAACGGTGTCTTCATTGCCGATGCACCAGTAACAGGGTTGGACCGCATGGCGGCCAACGCAAAAGCGGAGCGCGTGTTTCTGAGCTTGCTGCGTTTGTTCACCGAGCAAGGCCGCAACGTAAATCACGCAGGTGGACCAAACTACGCTCCCTCTCTGTTTGCGGAACACCCCGAGCGTGAGGGGATGACGAGACGGGTGCTCAAGACCGCGATGGATAGCCTCCTGCGCGCTGGCAAAATACGGATCGTAAAAAGTGGGCCGCCGAGCAAGCCGCGCACGCATCTGGAGGTAGCAGAATGAGCGTTCCAACCCCCTTCCAACCCCCATTCCAACCGGGTGCCAAAGTGTCTTCCAACCCCCATTCCAACCCCGTTCCAACCCCTGTTCCTTCCACCCCCCTTATACCCCCCGGGGTTGGAACCCCCGCCCTTGAGGGGCGTGGGCCAACAGCCACCCCGCCAGCGGTGGCCGTAGAACCGCGCATCGTGACTGCGCCAAACGGTGAGCAGACCCTGATCTACCAGACCCAAGATGGCCGGATCAAAGCGGAGCGCATCCACCCGGTCGAGCCGCCACCGTCCCGCCTCTGGGGGCCAGATTTTTGACCCACTGGATTAAGAAGGGAGATTGAGATGCGATCAGTTGAAGCCCGCATCCGCTCGGAGATTGAGCGTGCAGTGACGATGGTTTTGGACCGGCATGTCCAAGGCACGACTGAAAAACAATCCCGCGAGTACATCGCTCGGCTGCGCACGACTGACGGAGCGCTTGCACATGAAGCGGCAGACATCTTCGCGTTGGCTGATGAAGAGGAAGCGATGTTGTCGCCCCCAGCAAAACGGCCCCGTCGCTAGGCAGTCACCGCGTCCCGAGCGTTAGGCCAATATGAAATTCTGGATGAGAAAATC
>JAQCLA010000021.1 GCA_027592105.1 Pseudomonadota bacterium
ACAGCGCCGGGCTTGGGACAGCCCGCCCTCCAAGGTCACGCGGAAGCGCACCTTGCCGCAATGGCAGGCCGCGTCATAGGCTTCGGTCATCGGCGTTGCACCCTCAACAAGCGATCCAGCAAGATCGCCACCACCACGATGATCAGCCCCGCCTCGAAGCCAAGGCCCGTGTTCACTTGGTTCAGCGCGCGCACAACCGGCACGCCCAGCCCATCTGCGCCCACCAGCGCCGCGATCACCACCATCGAGAGCGACAGCATGATGGTCTGGTTCAACCCCGCCATGATCTGCGGCGCGGCATAGGGCAGCTCGACCTTCCACAGCTTTTGGCGCGGCGTGGCGCCAAAAGCATCGGCCGCCTCGATCAGCGCGACAGGGGTCGAGGAAATCCCCAGATGCGTCAGCCGGATCGGCGCAGGCAGAACAAAGATCACGGTCGCGATCAGCCCCGGCACCATGCCGATGCCGAAAAACACGATTGCGGGGATCAGGTAAACAAAGGTCGGCAGCGTCTGCATCAAATCCAGCACAGGCCGCATCGCGGCGTAAAGCCGTGGCCGATGCGCCGCAGCGATCCCAATCGGCACGCCCAAACCCATGCATACCACACAGGCCGCCATGACCAGCGTCAGGCTTTCGGTGGTTTCCTCCCAATAGCCTTGGTTGATGATGAACATCAGCCCTGCGGCCAAAAGCGCGGGCATCCGCCAGCCACGATGCAGCCGATAGGCCAGCGCGACAAAGATCACGGTCATCAAGATCGGGTGCCATTCGGGCGGGTACAGATAGTCGATCTCGGAACGGCGCAAATCATAAAGCCAGCCCGTGTTGGGCGGCTCTTGCAAAAGCGCAAGGATCACTTCGATCATCACCTCAAGCGCCAGCGCCATGGCGTCGAACAGGCCCGAGAGATTGTCTTGCAGCCAATCGAACCCCGCCTCGGCCGCGTCGCTGATACGGATCTTGCATTCCGACAGCGCGCCAAGTGGCCCCATGCCCGCGGGCCAGCCCTGATCGCACTCGGTCAGCCATCGCAGCATGGGCGGTCATCCTTGAAAAGGGTCAGGCGGCGCATGCCGTGACGCGCGCCGCCTGTCGTTTCAGCCTTGGCCGATCACATGCCAAGCGCGGCGGCGACTGCCGCGCGCGCATCGCCGCCATCGACGGTGGTCACACCGTCAAGCCAGCCCATGACCTGATCGGTATTGGCCGACATCCAAGCGGTGGCCGCATCGACAGGATCTTCACCATCATTGAGGATCGCGCCCATGATCTCGTTTTCCATCGCCAGCGTGAAAACCAGATTGTTCAAAAGCGCGCCGACATTGGGGCACGCTGCCGAATAGCCCGCACGCGTGTTGGTAAACACCGTGGCACCGCCCAGATCGGGGCCGAACCAATCATCGCCACCTGTCAGATAGGTCAGGTCGAAATTGGCATTCATCGGGTGCGGCTCCCACGCCAGAAACACGATGGGCTCACCCCGATCGACCGCGCGCGCGACTTGGGCCAACATGCCTTGTTCCGAGCTTTCGACCACATCGAATTCCGCGCCGCCAAGGCCGAAGGCATCGGCCGCGATCATGTCCATGATCAGGCGGTTTCCGTCATTGCCGGGCTCGATCCCGTAGATCTGGCCTTCCAACGCATCGCTTGCTGCTGCGATATCGGCGAAATCAGCGATCCCCATCGCGGCACCATGCGCATTGGTGGCCAGCGTGTATTTCGCCCCCTCCAGATTGGCGCGTACGGTGTCGACAGTGCCCGCGTCGCGATAGGGCGCGATATCGGCCTCCATCGTCGGCATCCAATTGCCCAAGAACACGTCGATATCGCCCGAGGCGAGCGAGGTATAGGTCACAGGCACCGACAAAACCAACGTCTCGGTCTCGTAGCCTAAAGCCTCCAGCACGACGGAGGTCGCCGCCGTGGTCGCGGTGATATCGGTCCAGCCGACATCGGAAAAACGCACGGTGTTACAATCGCCATGCCCACCGGCCAACGCCGCCCCGGTGGTCAGGCCCAAAGCAAGCACACTACAAGCGGTACGGTTGATCAAGCTCATTTGCGGTTCTCCCTGTTGCGGTCTATTGTTAATTGACCAGTCAATTAAAATCCGATCTTCTGCAGCAACGCAACCCTAAGGAGTATCCGATGCCGCGCGTAGGTATGATGGCACTGCGTAAAGACGCCCTTGTCAACGCCACGATCGGTGAGATCGGGCGGAAAGGCTCACTGGAGGTGACGATGGGCCAGATTGCAAGTGCTGCGGGGGTTTCGTCGGCACTGGCGCATCATTATTTCGGCTCGAAAGATGAGCTTTTCCTTGCCGCAATGCGGGCGATTCTGTCGGAATTCGGGGCTGAGGCGCGCCGCGCCTTGACCCTTGCCCACACACCGCGCGCGCGGCTTTCAGCGCTGGTGCAGGCCAGTTTCGGGGGGCGGAATTTCCAGCCCGAGGTGGTGGCGGCATGGCTCAACTTCTACGTTTTGGCCCAGACCCAACCACAGGCCGCGCGGCTTTTGCGGATTTACCAACAAAGACTGGTCTCTAACCTGACCCATGCGCTGCGCCCGCTCTGCGCCGACCCAATAGGCGTCGCGCGCACCACGGCGGCGCTGATCGATGGTGTCTATATCCGCCTCGCCCTGACCGAGGCAGGTCCACCAGACGCAGCTGATGCCATCGCAACGCTTGAGGGCTATCTTGCCCTCGCGACAGGACATCGCAAATGACGCATCCCAATATCTTGATCGTGATGGTCGACCAGCTCAACGGCACGCTCTTTCCCGATGGGCCGGCCGATTGGTTGCATGCGCCCCATCTCAAGGCGCTGGCCGCGCGGTCGGTGCGCTTTGCCAATAGTTATACCGCCAGCCCGCTTTGCGCGCCCGCGCGTGCCAGCTTCATGTCGGGCCAGCTGCCCTCGCGCACGGGGGTCTATGACAATGCGGCGGAATTTGCCTCCTCCATCCCGACCTATGCCCACCATCTGCGGCGCGCGGGCTATCAGACTTGCCTCTCGGGCAAGATGCATTTCGTCGGCCCCGACCAGTTGCACGGATTTGAGCAGCGGCTAACCACCGATATCTACCCCGCCGATTTCGGCTGGACGCCCGATTACCGCAAACCGGGCGAGCGGATCTATTGGTGGTATCACAACATGGGCAGCGTGACCGGCGCAGGCGTGGCCGAGATCACCAACCAGATGGAATATGACGACGAGGTGGCCTTTGCCGCCGAGCAAAAGCTATATGACCTCGCGCGGGGGAAGGACGACCGGCCATGGTGCCTGACCGTCAGCTTCACCCATCCCCATGACCCTTACGTCGCCCGGCGCAAATACTGGGATCTTTACGCGGATTGCGCGCATTTGCAGCCCGCGATGCCCGCCCTGCCCTATGACGATCACGACCCCCACGCACAGCGCATTTTCGATGCCAATGATTGGCGCAATTTCGACATCACCGAGGGTGACATCGCCCGCTCGCGGCGCGCCTATTTCGCCAATATCTCCTATCTCGACGACAAGATCGGCAGCATCCTCGATGTGCTGGAGCGGACGGGCCAAGAGGCAATCGTGGTCTTTGTCTCGGACCATGGCGATATGCTGGGCGAGCGGGGCCTGTGGTTCAAGATGAACTTCTACGAGGGGTCGGCCCGTGTGCCCCTGATGATCGCGGCACCGGGTCTTGCGCCGGGTCTTGTCAGCGATCCCGTCTCCACCATCGACCTTTGCCCCACGCTGTGCGATCTAGCGGGCGTGTCGATGGCCGAGGTGATGCCGTGGACCGATGGCGAAAGCCTTGTGCCGCTGGCCCATGGTCGCCACCGGACAAGCCCCGTGGCGATGGAATACGCCGCCGAAGCCAGCATCACGCCACTGGTGGGTCTGCGCCAAGGCCGATGGAAATACACCAACTGCGCCGCCGATCCCGAGCAACTCTTTGATCTCGACGCCGATCCGCAGGAAATGACCAACCTTGCCGATGATCCGGCCCATGCCAAAACGCTGGAACATTTCCGCCTGATCGCCGCCGCCCGCTGGGATTTGAAGGCCTTTGACGCAGCCGTGCGCGAAAGCCAGGCGCGCCGCTGGGTAGTCTACGAATCCTTGCGCAACGGGGCCTATTACCCGTGGGATTTCCAGCCGCTCCGCGCCGCCTCTGAGCGGTTCATGCGCAACCATATGGACCTCAATGTTCTTGAGGAAAATCAAAGATTTCCAAGGGGCGAATAGCCTCAAGACCAAGGAAAAGAGGGAATGATGCAAGCCCAACCGCAAGCCAGCCATTTCGTGAACGGCGCCTATCTGGAAGATGTCACAGGCGCGGCCATGCCAGTCATCTTTCCCGGCACGGGCGAGACAATCGCCGCGGTGCATGAGGCCACGCCCGCCGTGATCGAGGCAGCCCTTGCCGCCGCGAAAGCCGCCCAAGGGCCATGGGCGGCCCTGATGCCCGTGGAGCGGGGCCGCATCCTGCGCCGCGCGGCCGACATCATCCGCGCGCGCAACCAAGAGCTGTCGGAGCTTGAGACACTGGACACCGGCAAACCCATTTCCGAAACGCTGGTGGCCGATGCCACATCAGCCGCCGATGCGCTGGAATATTTCGGCGGACTTGCGGGCACGCTGACGGGCGAACATGTGCCCTTGGGCGGTGATTGGGCCTATACGATGCGCATCCCCTTGGGCGTTTGCGTGGGGCTCGGCGCGTGGAACTACCCCACCCAAGTCGCGGCATGGAAAGCGGCACCTGCGCTGATCTGCGGCAATACGATGGTGTTCAAACCCAGTGAACAAACACCGCTTTGCGCCCTGAAACTGGCGGAAATCCTGATCGAGGCGGGCGCGCCGCCGGGTGTGTTCAATGTCATCCAAGGGGCGGGAACCGTCGGCCGCGCGCTGGTCGAAGATGCCCGCGTGGCCAAGGTCTCGCTCACCGGGTCGGCTGAGACCGGCAAAAAGGTCTATGCCAGCGCGGCGGCACAAATGAAGCATGTCACGATGGAACTGGGCGGCAAATCGCCCCTCATCATCTTCGACGATGCCGATCTGGAAAGTGCTGTGTCGGCGGCGATCAACGCCAATTTCTTTGCCACCGGCCAAGTCTGCTCCAACGGCACACGGGTTTTCGTGCAGCGCGGCATCAAGGAGGCTTTTCTCGCGCGTCTGACCGCCCGTTTGGCCAATGCCGTGATCGGCGACCCGCGCGACGCGGCCACGACTTTCGGCCCGATGGTCAGCGAAGAACAGCTTTCCATCACCTGTTCCTACATCGAAAAAGGCAAGGCCGAAGGGGCGCGTCTGGTCGCGGGTGGTGCCCGCCTGAACCGCCCCGGCTGCTATGTCCAACCCACGGTTTTCGCCGATGTCACCGACGACATGACCATTGCCCGCGAAGAGATTTTCGGCCCCGTCATGTCGGTGCTTGATTTCGACACGGAAGCGGAGGTGGTCACGCGCGCCAATGCCACCGATCTCGGCCTGTCAGGCGCGGTCTTCACCCAAGACCTGACACGCGGCCACCGTGTCGTGCATGCGCTCGAGGCTGGATCTGTCTGGATCAATCAATACAACCTGACGCCTGTCGAAGTACCATTCGGCGGCGTCAAAGGCTCGGGCGTGGGGCGCGAGAACAGCCGCGCGGCGCTAGAGGCCTACAGCCAACTCAAGACCGTTTATGTCGGCATGACCCCGGTGGAGGCGGCGTATTGATGGAAGCTGATTACATCGTCGTCGGTGCGGGTTCCGCGGGCTGCGCCATCGCCTATCGGCTGGCCCAAGCGGGCAAATCCGTGATCGTGGTAGAGCATGGCGGCAGCGATTGGGGCCCCTTCATCAACATGCCCGCCGCGCTGTCCTATCCGATGAACATGTCGCGCTATGACTGGGGCTATGTGACCGAGCCCGAGCCGCATATGGGTGGCCGCATCATGGCCTGCCCGCGCGGCAAGGTTTTGGGCGGGTCATCCTCGATCAACGGCATGATCTATGTGCGCGGCCATGCACATGATTTCGACACATGGGCCGAGATGGGGGCCGATGGCTGGGCCTATGCGGATGTGCTGCCCTATTTCAAAAGGGCGGAAACCTGGCATGGCGATGCGGGCGATCCAGCCTTTCGCGGCAATGATGGCCCGCTGCACATCACGCGCGGGCCGCGCAAGAACCCGCTGTTCGATGCCTTCATCCAAGCGGGCGCCAATGCGGGCTATGGCGCGACCGATGATTACAACGGGCAGCGGCAAGAGGGTTTCGGCGCCTTCGAGATGACCGTCTGGCAGGGCGAGCGCTGGTCAGCCGCCAAGGCCTATCTGCGCCCAGCGCTGCAAACCGGGCGCTGCCGCGTGGCGCGCGGGCTGGTGGAAAAGGTCGAGATCACGCAAGGCCGCGCCACCGGCGTGCGTCTTGTCGGCGGGCAAGTGATCACCGCGCGCGCCGAGGTGATCTTGTCGGCAGGGTCAATCAATTCGCCTAAAATCCTCATGCTAAGCGGAATTGGCCCCGCCAAGCATCTGGCAGACCACGGCATTCCCGTGATCGCCGATCGCGCGGGCGTGGGGGCGAACCTGCAAGATCACCTAGAGATCTACGTCCAGTTCGCCGCCACCAAGCCCGTCAGCCTTGCGCCCTATTGGTCGCTTTGGGGCAAGGCGCTGGTGGGCGCGCAATGGCTTTTGACGCGCAAAGGTTTGGGTGCGTCGAATAATTTCGAGGCCTGCGGCTTTATCCGAAGCCGCGCCGGCATCGCCTATCCCGATATCCAGTATCATTTCCTGCCCATCGCCGTGCGCTATGATGGCAAAACCGCCGCCAATGGCCACGGGTTTCAGGCCCATGTCGGCCCCATGCGCTCGAAAAGCCGGGGCAGTGTCAGCTTGCGCTCGGCCGATCCCAAGGACGCGCCGCGCATCTTGTTCAACTACATGTCCCACCCCGATGATTGGGATGAATTCCGCACCGCCATCCGGCTGACGCGCGAAATTTTCGCGACCGAGCCCATGGCCGGTTTCGTCGATCACGAAATCCAGCCGGGCGCGGAGGCCCAAAGCGATGCGGCCCTTGATGCGGTCATCCGCGAACATGCCGAAAGCGCCTATCATCCCTGTGGCACGGCCCGGATGGGGCGCGCCGATGACCCTTGGGCGGTGGTCGATGCCCAGACCCGCGTGATCGGTGTGGAAGGGCTGCGGTTGGCCGACAGTTCGATCTTTCCGCAAATCCCCAATGGCAATCTCAACGCGCCTTCGATCATGGTGGGCGAGAAAGCCGCCGATCATATCCTTGGCCGCGCGCCCTTGGCGGCCGAGAACCTCGATCCATGGATCGCCCCTGATTGGCAAAACGCCCAGCGCGCGACCTTGGCACGCAAAGCGTCCGAATAGCCTAAGCCTCGCCTATCACCAGCACCCGCCCATAGGGCGGTGCTGCCACCTTGCGCGGCACCGCCCAGAGCACGGGAAAGCCCGGCTTGGGCGGCAGTTCCGCGTCTAGATCGCTCAATACCACCAGCATCGCGGGCGCAAGCTTTGCCGCTTTGTCGAACAGATCGGCGTAATCCGTCCCCCCACCGCGGCGCAGGGCCAGACCCTGCAACCCCTGCCACCCCGTCGGATCAAGGCGCTGGGTCGCGAACACCGCCTCATCAAAGCCCATCAGATGCACCTCGGCGCCCGTGCGCCGCGCGATCCCCTCGGCCTCGGCCGCAAAAAGACCCATCGCCTGTGCATCGATGGAGGACGACGTATCAAGCCCCACCACCAGCCTTGGGCGGCTATCCATCCGCGCGCGCCCCGGCTGAAAGGCCGGCTCAAGGCCACCGCTGCGCGCGGCATGCGACATCTGCGCCAGCCATAC
Source organism: Pseudomonadota bacterium (assembly GCA_027592105.1). Lineage (GTDB taxonomy): Bacteria > Pseudomonadota > Alphaproteobacteria > Rhodobacterales > Rhodobacteraceae > Roseicyclus. Next base: position 7,863 of record JAQCLA010000021.1, read on the forward strand.
GCCCGAGGGGCGGCGCCAGCTGGGATGGGGCCGCTCGGTCAAGGCGCGCGCCAAAAGCCCGCGCAGCACGACCTCCCATGGCACGGATGGCGGGGCCAGATCAGCCAGGATAGCGCCCAGCCGCCCAATACCGCTGCCTGCGCGCCGCCCAGCCTCCATCGCGCGCAGGATCTGGTTTCGCCAATCGGCGGCCTTCTGCGTCTCGCCGCTCTCATCGGGTTCGCCCAAGCCCAAATCGACCGCAAAACCCCGTGTCGCCCCCCACTCACGCAGCCGCTCGTCGCGCTTCGGATCGGCATGGAGCGCCATCGCCAAACGATCGGCATCCCAGCGTTCCAGCGCCGCCACCGCAGATGGCGCGGACAGCCCCGCCTCGGCCAGCAATTCGCACAGCGTAACCGCCGGGCGCGGCACCGCATGGCCCGCGAGGATCAGCACCTCGTTGATGATCCCATCCGCCGCCAGCCCGTAAAGCGCGCAATCGAACCCCTCACCCAAACGTTCGGCCAGCCCCGCCTGCCGATCCGAATGGCGCAGCGCCACATGCAGCACGTGATGGGCCACCAGCCCCACCTGTTCGGGCAGGCCCAGCGTGTCGAAACCCGGCCCATAGCTGATCGTGTCACCATCCGTCCGCGTGGCCCCCGCCCCATCGCGGTGGCGGCACCAGAGCGCGAGAACCGCCAGCGCCGGATCGACCTCGCCCAAATGCGCGAGCGCGCGGGCGGCGCGGGTGGAATGGGTCGTCACGGCAACCCCGCCGCCTGCCGTTCGGCGGCATAGGCGGCGTAATCGGGGCTTTCGGCAAAGCCATCCTCCCAGCCCTTCTCCAGCGCGCGCCCAATCAGCATCTCGAAGCCAAAGCTTGCTAATTCGCTGACCGGCAAACCGCCAAAGCCCGGGCCGCCAAGCCCGCGCAAATCGGCCAAGATCTCGATCGCCACGCCCAGATTATCGCGCTGCACCGCCCCGACCAGCCCGTAAACCAGCGCGGTCAACCCATGCAGGCTGCGCGGATACATCGATGCGCGATCCTTGCGCGACGCTGCCATCATCGCGCCGATCTGCACCGTGGCCGCGATCTCATCGGCCAAAAGCGCAAACTCAGCCGCCGCCGCATCCCCCACCGTGCCCGCGATCATCACAGCCCGCAGCGCGCGGTCAGGCACCGTTTCCATGATACGGCTGACGCGGGTCCAGCTACGCGGTGTGCAGGCGATCATCTGCCCGCGCCGCAGCGTGGCTTCCGTCGTCTCCAACAGATCTGGCCGCGTGCGGATAAACGCCGCAACGCTGGGATGAATACCCGCAGGCACCGCATAATGCGTCAGCCAATCCTCGGGATTTGCCTGCACGATCATATGGATCAATCGATCGCTCAGCGCCGTGCCCATTTCATAGGCAATCGCCCCATCCGCGATCTGATTGCCCGCCGCCACGATCATGACCGAGGCGGGCAAGCGGTGGCGACCCACCCGGCGTTCTTGCAACAGCCCGTACACCGTGGGCTGCAACGCAGGCGAGGCGGCGGTCAACTCATCGAGAAACAAGATCGCGGGCGCATCGGTATCGGGCAAATCCTCGGGCCGGTACCAGATGGTTTTCGCGGCCTGATGATCGAAATAAGGCAGGCCGCGCAAATCCTGCGGCTCGATGGTGGTCAGGCGCAGATCGAACAACGCCGCCCCAACCCGGTCGGCCAAGCTTTGCACCACCTCGGTCTTGCCCACACCGGGCCGGCCATGCAGCATCCAGCTTGCGACCAGCCCGCCGGCTTTCTGAGCGTCCCACCCCGCCGCCAGCACGGCCAAGGCCTCGCCTGCCGACACGGTCGTCGCATTCACACTCATGCCCCTGCCCCCCGCTTTTCCAAGACAGCCGCCAGCCGCGCATGGGCCGAGACCGCGCGCGCCTCTTGCGCGATATCGCGGATATAGCGATCCTCGCGGTGATTGACCGCCAAAAGATCGCGCTCGCTCAGCGCAGCATCGAAAAGCCCCGCCAAGATCGCGCGATCTTGTGCGTCCAACGACAAAAGCCGCGGCGCGGGCTGGTCGCATTGCACCGAGACCAGCGTCAAGGGCGCGATCCGCGCCAATTCCGATTGCTCCACCACCAAGCGCAATTCCCCCTCCGCGATGCCGTGGCGCGCTGCGATCTGGCGCAGCGCGCCACGCGCACGAAAGGCCAAGGCATCAAGCCTGCGCGCCGCCTCATCCTCACCCACCGCACGCGCGCGCCCTGCCTTGGACAGGCGCAGCACCTTCATCTCGACAAAGGCAATGACGACCAGCATCGCCAGCGGCGCCTGCGTCACCGGCAGCGCCAGATCGCGCGACATCAGCGGAATGGCGACAAAAGGCAACAAGGCCGACAGATAGCGCACCAGCTGCATCTCCACGATCAGCCGCAGCCATAGCCGCATCCCTGCCCCTTTCGGCAAAAGCTGCACCCGCCCAAAGAATTTCTTGGGCAGCGCGCGGGTTTCCAGAACGCGCGCATTGGCAATTGTGGTGTCGCTCACGATCAACATGCGTGCCAAGCTAGCCCGCCACGCCGGCGAGAACACCACCCATCGGCGAATTCCGCGCCATCTTTGCTTCATAAATACTCCCGCCGGAGGCCACCGCCCGCGCCACAGACGACCATGCCAAAAGCGCCGCGATGCAGCTGCCGCTTTGCGAAGTCGCACGCGATGGGCTAGAGCAGGGCGAATATTATCTGACCGGTGAACCCCATGTCGCGTATCCCCCCGCTAAGCTGTTTCAAAGCCTATGATATCCGTGGCCGGCTTGAGACCGAGTTGAACAGCGACATCGCCTATCGCATCGGCCGCGCCTATGCCGAGGTGATGGGGGCGTCCCGCGTGGTGCTGGGCCGCGATGTGCGCCCCAGCTCGCAAAGCTTGGCCGATGCCGTGGCCCGCGGCCTGAGCGATGCGGGCGTCGCAGTGCTGGATCTGGGCCTTTCGGGAACGGAAGAGACCTATTTCGCCACCACCCATCTGGATGCCGATGGCGGGATCTACGTCACCGCCAGCCACAACCCGATGGATTACAACGGGATGAAGATGGTCAAACGCGGCTCGGCCCCGATTGGCCAAGCCGATGGCATGGCCGCGATCAAGGCCTTGGCCGAAAGCGGCGATTTCGCGCTCCCCCGCCCCGGTGGGCGCATCACCGATGTCAGCGCCAGCCGCGCGGCCTATGTGGCCAAGCTGATGGAATTCGTCGATTTGACCGCGCTCACACCCATGAAACTCTTGGTCAATGCAGGTCATGGCGCGGCTGGCCCCAGCTTCGACGCGCTGGCCGAGGCGCTGGCAGCCGCCGGCGCACCGCTCGAGATCATCCGCATTCACCACACCCCCGATGGCAGCTTTCCCGCAGGCATCCCCAACCCGCTGCTCGATGAAAACCAACCGCTGACCGCAGGGCCTGTCGTGGCCCATGGCGCCGATATGGGCGTGGCATGGGATGGCGATTTCGACCGCTGCTTTTTCTTCGATCACGCGGGTGGGTTCGTCCCCGGCGAATATGTCGTGGCGCTTCTGGCCGAGGCGTTCTTGGCCAAAGAACCGGGCCAAAAGATCGTACATGACCCGCGTGTTGTCTGGGCCACCCAAGATCGCGTCACCGCTTTGGGCGGCCAGGCCATCCAATCCAAATGCGGTCATTCCTTCATCAAGCAGACCATGCGCGACACCGGCGCCGTTTATGGCGGCGAGATGAGCGCGCATCACTATTTCCGCGATTTCATGGCCTGCGATAGCGGCATGATCCCGATGCTGTTGATGATCGAATTGATCAGCCGCCGGGGCCAAAGCCTCAAGGATCTGTTGACCAATTTGCGCGCCGCCTACCCCTCCTCGGGCGAGGTGAATTTCCGCGTCGCCGACCAAGCCGCCGTGATCCAAGCGATCGAGGCGCGCTATGCGCCCTTGGCCCAGACGCGGGACGAGACCGATGGGCTCAGCCTCGCCTTCGCCGATTGGCGCTTCAACCTGCGCGCCTCTAACACCGAGCCCTTGTTGCGGCTGAATATCGAGGCGCGCGGCAAACCCGATCTGGTGGCGGAAAAACTGGCCGAGATGCGGGCGCTGATCGCGGGCTGAGGCTTCCTAACGCGCCGCCGCCAACAGGCCCGCCACATCCAGATGCGTCTCCATGTGCGCGGCAAGACCATCGAGGGCGGCCTCGACCTCGGAGTCATAGGCAGTGCCCGCGGCCTCCACCCCGAAGCCCGCAAGCCATGCTGCGCGAAAGGCATCGTCGCGGAACATGCCGTGAAGATAGCTTCCCTGTACCCGCCCGTCACGGCTGACGGCCCCTTCGGCACGGCCCGCGACATGGGCAAAGGGGCGCGCGCAATCGGCCCCTTCGGTCCGTCCGATGTGGATTTCGTAACCCATGAAAGAATGGCCCGTACCCGCATGCACCGCCGCCACTTCGGTCAGGCGTTTGTCGGGCGCCATGACGGTCGCCACGTCCAACAGGCCAAGCCCCGGCGTCTCGCCCGCTGCCCCCTCGATCCCGTTGGGGTCGCGCACGACATGGCCCAGCATCTGGTAGCCACCGCAAATGCCCAAGATCCGCCCGCCACGGCGCAAATGCGCGTAAAGGTCCACATCCCAGCCCTGCGCGCGCAGAAAGGCAAGATCGCCCCGCGTCGATTTCGTGCCGGGCAAGATGACGAGGTCGGCATCCCCCGGGATCGCGCGGCCTGGGCCCAGCATCGTCAGCCGCACCCCCGGCTCTTGTTTGAGCGGGTCGAGATCGTCGAAATTGGCGATCCGCGACAGCGCGAGACAGACGATATGAAGCCCGCCCGCGCGCTTGGGCGCGTCAAGGTCAAACGCGTCTTCGGCAGGAAGTTTCCACGCATCGGCAAACCATGGCAGAACACCGAAGCCGGGCCAGCCCGTCACCTCGGCGATCTTCGCATAGCCATCATCGAATAGCCGCAGATCACCCCGGAACCGATTGACAAGAAAACCAGAAATGCGGGCCGCATCCTCGGGTGGCAGCACCGCTTGGGTGCCCACGATCTGGGCGATCACGCCCCCCCGGTCGATATCGCCCGCCAAGATCACCGGCACGCCTGCGGCTTCAGCAAAGCCCATGTTAGCGATGTCGCGATGGCGCAGATTGACCTCGGCCGGGCTGCCCGCACCCTCGACGATCACAAGTTCATGGCGCGCCTTGAGCCGCCCGAAGCTGTCCAGCACCGCCGCCATCAGCCGGGGCTTGAGCGTGCCATAATCCATCGCCTCGGCACGGCCAAGCATGCGGCCCTGCACGATGATCTGCGCGCCGGTATCGGTCTCGGGCTTAAGAAGGACAGGATTCATATCGGTATGGGGTGCCAGCCCAGCCGCGCGCGCCTGCACCGCCTGCGCGCGGCCGATCTCGCCGCCATCCACGGTCACGGCGGCGTTGTTGGACATGTTTTGCGACTTGAAGGGCGCCACGTCGATCCCGCGCCGCCGCGCCGCCCGGCACAGCCCCGCGACCAAGAGCGACTTGCCCACATTCGAGCCTGTGCCTTGAATCATCACCGCGCGCGTCATGCCCTACCCCCGCTCTTGGGCGGCATATGGCATCGGCCGCGCAACGCTGTAAAGCGCGCCACTGGACAGGCTGCGGGGGCTGGCCCATAGTCCAGCCGAGATGGTCCATGATCTCATCATCACAGGGGGTTGCGTCGCCACGCCGGGCAGCGTGGCGGTGATGGATATTGCCGTATCGGACGGGCGGATCGCGGCCCTGGGAACGGGCCTTGCCGCACGCGAACGGATCGACGCAACCGGCCTGATCATCACCCCCGGCGGGGTCGATCCGCACGCCCATATCGAACAAATGTCGGGCATGGGCCTGTTCAACGCCGATACATTCGAGACCGCCACAAGATCCGCCGCGATGGGTGGCACGACGAGCGTGATTTCCTTTGTGGCACAGGTAAAAGGCCAGCGTTTGCGCGACGCGATGGCCGATTACGCCGCGCGCGCTGCGCGTGGAGCGGCCATCGACCATGCCTTTCACATCCTGATCAGCGACCCCGATGTGCCGGATTTCGAGGATGATCTGCGCGCATTGATCAAGGCGGGGCATCGCTCGATCAAGCTGTTCACCACCTATAACATCGGGCTGTCGGATGTCGCGATCCTGCGCGTGTTGCGCATCGCAGGCAGCGAAGGCGCGCTGACCTGCATCCATGCCGAGAATGACGCGATCATTGCGGACGCACGCGCAGGACTTTTGGCCGAGGGGCGCACGCGGCCCATCGACCACGCCGCATCCCGCCCCCGCGCGGCCGAGATCGAGGCGGTTTCGCGCATGTGCCATCTGGCCGAGATCGCGCGCGCGCCCGTCATGATCTTCCATGTCTCGACCCGCGAAGCGATCGCTGAAATCGCGGCTGCCCGCGCGCGCGGCGCGCCTATTTGGGCCGAAACCTGCCCCCATTACCTGTTTCAGACCGAAGCGGTGCTGGATCGCCCCGGCATGGAGGGGGCGAAATGGATGTGTTCGCCGCCCCAGCGCGCGGCGGAAGACCAAGAGGCACTCTGGGCCGGGATCGCGGCGGGGCATATCCAGATCGTGTCATCGGACCACGCGCCCTATCGCTATGACGAGACGGGGAAATTCGCCAATGGCTTTGATGCGCCCTTTCCCGCCATCGCCAATGGCATGCCGGGGCTCGAGCCGCGCTTGCCCTTGATGTTCGATGCGATGGTCAGCCGTGGCCGTCTGGGGCTGGCGGGCTTTGCGCGCCTCAACTGTGAAGCGCCCGCTGCGCTTTACGGCCTGCAAGCCAAGGGCCGCATCGCGCCCGGATATGACGCCGATCTGGTGCTCTGGGATCCGGCGCAAAGCCGCACCTATGGTGCCAACGACCTGCACGACAATGTCGGCTACAACCCTTGGGAGGGCACAACCGTCACAGGCTGGCCCACAGCCGTTTTCCTGCGCGGCCAAGCGGTGATGCGCGATGGCGAATACCTTGGCCAACCGGGTGCGGGCCGCTGGATCGACCGCCCCGCCATCGGCACAGCGCAACGCGATCTAACAGGACAAATTGAATGAACGACCGCCCCAGCGCGCCGCATGAATTGGCGATTACCTTTCTCTACTACCGCGACCTGCCACGCGCTTTCGCCTTTTACCGCGATGTGCTGGGCCTGCCCTTGGCCATCGATCAGGGTGATCTGGCCAAGATCCTGCGCATCGCGCCGGGCGCGCATGTGGGGCTGGTCGATGAGGCCAAGGGGATGAACAACTGGCAGGCCGACAAATGCGTCCAACTCTGCATCCGCGTGGCGGATGTACAAGCGTGGTATGATTATTTGGAGAAAATTGGGGTCGATCACCTATCGCAAATGTTCCAAAATGACAAACTCGGCATCCGCGCCTTCGTCTTTCGCGACCCCGAGGGGTATCAGATCGAGATCCAACAAACCACGCGGGCGGGTGCATGATGGGCAAGCTTTTCGTCATCAATCCAAATTCCAGCCAGACCGTCACAGACGGGATCGCCACGGCCATCGCACCGTTGCAAGGCATCGGCGCGCCGATCCAATGCCTGACCTTGGCCGAGGGGCCGCCCGGCATCGAAAGCCAAGCGCAGGCCGATGAAACCATCGCGCCGATGCTGCGGCTGGCCGCATCGCTGGAACCCGAGGCTGCCGGCTTCGTCATCGCCTGCTTCGGTGATCCCGGCGTCCATGCGCTGCGCGATCGCACGGCAAAACCCGTCTTGGGTATACAGGAAGCCGCCGTTTCCACCGCGCTGACCCTTGGCCAGCGCTTCGGCATCATCGCGATCCTGCCCGCTTCCATCCCGCGCCATCTGCGCAGCTTGGGCGCGATGGGGGTGCTGGATCGTCTGGCCGGCGACCGCGCGCTTGGTCTGGGGGTGGCGGAACTCGCCGATCCCGCCATCACGCAAACCCGCCTGATCGACACGGGTCGCGCGCTGCGTGATCAAGACGGGGCCGAGGTGTTGATCCTCGGCTGCGCGGGCATGGCGCGCTATCGCGCTGTTCTGGAACAGATGCTACAGATCCCGGTGATCGACCCCTGCCAAGCTGCCGTCGCAATGGCGCTGGGGCGCATCGCGCTGACGCAAACCCACAAACCCGGAGCCTGATATGGCCAAGCTGCTCGATGAAACCGCCGCCGGTGTCTTTACCATCGCCGCCACACCCTTTCTGCCCGATGGCACGCTCGATCTGGAAAGCATCGACCGAATGGTCGATTTCTACGAGGAAAAGGGGGCAACCGGCCTGACGATCCTTGGGATCATGGGCGAGGCAGGCAAGCTTTCATCTGAGGAAAGCGATGTCGTCATCGCGCGTGTCACCGCGCGCGCCTCCGTGCCGATCATCGTCGGCGTCTCGGCCCCCGGCCTCGCCGCGATCAAGGCGCTGGCCGATAGCGCCATGGACAAGGGTGCCGCAGGCGTGATGGTTGCCCCCCCCGGCCATCTGCGCACCGATGACCAGATCACGGGCTATTTCCAGATGGTGGCCGATGTCTTGGGCAAGGCACCTTGGGTGATCCAAGATTTCCCGCTGGTCACGGGCGTGCAGATGTCGCCCAAGGTGATCCGCGCGATTTTCGACAGCTGCCCCACCGCCGTCATGCTCAAGCATGAGGATTGGCCGGGCCTCGACAAGATCAGCACCCTGCGCGGCCAAGAGGCGGCAGGCGCGCGGCGTGTCTCGATCCTGTGCGGCAATGGCGGGCAGTTCCTGCTCGAGGAGGTGCTACGCGGTGCCGATGGCGCGATGACAGGCTTTGCCTACCCCGAGATGATGGCCGATGTGGTGCGCTTGGTGAAAGCGGGCGATGAGGGGCGCGCCCGCGATCTCTTCGACGCCTATCTGCCGCTCATCCGCTATGAAAGCCAGCCGGGTCTGGGCCTGTCGATCCGCAAGCATATTCTGGCCCGTCGCGGCGCGATTGCCCATGCCACAGTCCGCCGCCCCGGCCCCGCCCTATCGGCGGCAACGCTGACCGAGATCGAAACGCTAATGACCCGTCAAACGGCCAAGCTCGCAAGCCTCGTCTAGGCCAAACGAAAACGGCCCGGGGTTACCCCCGGGCCGCGTCTTTTCGCGATCGCAACAGCGATCAGAACATGTCGTTATGCATGACCTTGGCCCATGCGGCGACGAAGTCGTTCACGAACTTCTCGGCCGCATCGTCTTGGGCATAGACCTCGGCATAGGCGCGCAGGATGGAGTTCGAGCCGAACACCAGATCGACGCGGCTGGCCGTCCACTTGGTCTCACCGCTCTTGCGCGCGACGATATTGTAGCTATTCGCCCCCGTCGGCACCCAAGAATAGGACATATCCGTCAGATTGACGAAGAAATCCGTGGTCAGTGCGCCCACGCGGTCGGTGAAGACACCATGCGCCGTACCACCATGGTTGGTGCCCATCGCCCGCATACCGCCGACCAGAACCGTCATCTCCGGACCGGTCAGGCCCAAAAGCTGTGCGCGATCCAGCATCAGCTCTTCGGCACCGACGGCGTAATCGGCCTTCAGCCAGTTGCGGAAACCATCGGCCAGCGGTTCGAGAACCGCAAAGCTTTCGGCATCCGTCATCTCGGCGGTGGCATCGCCACGACCTGCCTTGAAGGGGACCGTGACGCTCACACCGGCGGCTTTCGCGGCCTGTTCCACAGCGACATTGCCCGCCAGAACGATGGTATCAGCCACCGATGCGCCGTGGGCTGCGGCCAAGGGCTCCAACACCGCAATCACACGCGCCAGACGTGCAGGCTCGTTGCCCGCCCAATCCTCTTGCGGGGCCAGACGGATACGCGCGCCATTGGCGCCGCCGCGCAGATCCGACTGGCGGAAGGTGCGCGCACTGTCCCATGCGGTGGCGGCCATATCGGCGATCGACAGGCCCGATGCCGCGATGGCAGCTTTCAGCTTGGCGACATCATAGCCGGTCTTGCCTGCGGGGATCGGATCTTGCCAGATCAGATCCTCGGCAGGGGCTTCCGGCCCGATGTAGCGGGTGTTGGGGCCAAGATCGCGATGGGTCAGCTTGAACCATGCGCGGGCAAAGCAATCGTCGAAATAGGCCGGATCGGCCATGAATTTCTGGCAGACCGCGTTATAGGCCGGGTCAAGCTTCATCGCCATATCGGCATCCGTCATCATCGGCATGACGCGCTTGGAGGGATCTGTGGGATCGACCGGCATGTCTTCTTCGCGGATGTCGATCGGGCGATACTGCCATGCGCCTGCGGGCGATTTGGTCAATTCCCACTCATAGCCGAACAAGAGCTTGAAATAGCCCATGTCCCACTTGGTCGGGTGGGTCGTCCATGCACCCTCGATGCCGCTTGTGACCGCATTGGTCGCCTTGCCGCCGAGGTTGGGGTTGATCCAGCCAAAGCCTTGGTTCTCGATCCCCGCCGCTTCGGGCTCGGCACCCAGCGCTGCCGCATCGCCATTGCCATGCGCCTTGCCGACCGTGTGGCCGCCACAGGTCAGCGCCGCGGTTTCCTCGTCATTCATCGCCATCCGGGCAAAGGTGACGCGCACCTGCTCGGCGGTGTTGAGCGGATTGGGCTGGCCGTTCACGCCTTCGGGATTGACGTAGATCAGGCCCATATGGACGGCTGCCAAGGGGTTGGCCAGCGTGTCGGGCTTCATGATGTCTTCGTAGCGCTGCGCCGCATCGCCCAGGAATTCCTGCTCCGAACCCCAATAGACGTCTTTCTCGGGCGCCCAGATATCTTCACGACCGAACGAGAAGCCAAAGGTTTTCAGCCCCATCGACTCGTAGGCGACATTGCCCGCCAGCAAGATCAGATCGGCCCAGCTCAGCTTGTTGCCGTACTTCTTCTTGACCGGCCACAGCAGGCGACGC
>JAQCLA010000316.1 GCA_027592105.1 Pseudomonadota bacterium
AGCCAGCAAGCTGGCCATGATGGCGGTCGAGATCATGATCGCCCGTCAGCTGACCTATTTCAGCGCATGGCAGAAAGATCATGACCGCCGTTGTGACCTTGAGGCGGGGATGGCCAAGCTTTTGGGTGCGCGCGTGGCATGGGCTTGCGCCGATAACGCGCTGCAGATCCACGGCGGCAACGGCTTCGCGCTGGAATACAAGATCAGCCGCATCCTGTGCGATGCGCGCATCCTCAATATCTTCGAAGGTGCCGCCGAGATTCAGGCACAGGTGATCGCACGGCGGTTGTTGGGCTAGGCCAAACGACCTAGGCGCGCTAGACGAAGTCATGCGCGCCTTTCTTGCCCTCGACATTCCCCACGACGTCGCCGCCGCGTTGATCCGGCTGCAATCAGGCATTCCCTTTGGCCGCCCCGTGCCGGAGGAGAATCTGCACCTGACGCTCGCCTTTTTCGAGGACGCGCCCGATCACGGGCTTGAGGCGCTGCACGAAATGCTCAGCGCCCTGCGCATGCCGCCTTTCGAGATCCGCTTCACCGGGCTCGACAGTTTTACCGAAGCCGAACGCGGTTTGATCTTTGCCGATGTCGTTCGCAGCAATGCCTTGCAGGCGCTGCATGACCGCATCGCCAGCCTGTGCAGACAGGCGGGGCTTGATCTGCCGCGCCGCCGCTTTCGACCCCATGTCACCTTGATGCGTGCAAATCGCCGCCCCGATGGCGCAGGGCGCGATCGGCTGGCCGCAAGCTTGGGCGCGCGCGCCGATTTGCCGGGGTTCACCGCGCGGGCGGTGACGCTTTACCGCTCCACCCTTGGGCCGCGCGGCGCGATTCACGAAGCTTTGGCTGCCTACCCGCTATCGGGCTAAGCTGCGCGCGCTGCGATCAGATCGACCAGCCGCTGACGTGCAGGCGGCAGGGGCTTGTTGCCCAGCGCATGTGCCAGATGCGTGGACAGAAAATGCCCCGTGGTCTGTAGGCCCAGCACCACCTCGCGCGGGTCATCGCCGGGCACGCCGCGCATCACACCGGGCAATGGCAGGAGCCGGTCCGCCCATTCCCCCGCCCCCGCGACCGAGACCGCCCGGCCCGTGCGCGGCGAGACATAGGCCAGCCCCTGCGTCACCCCCGTGACGGCACAGGATGACAGATCGAGGCCAAAGCCCGTTTCCTCCAAGAGGGCTTGCTCCCAGCCAAGATAGGCCTCGACCCAGCGATCCGCGCCCAGCCCGTCAAGCAGGGCCGCGCTGCGCGCATAAAGTGCGGGGTAGGCTTGGCGTTCAGGCAGCGCAAAGGACAACAGCGCGCAAACCGCGCTAAGCCCGGCCAGCATCAGCCGATCCTCCATCGCCGCCGCCGCGCGCCCCTTGATCGGGTCGATCGTGTAGCTGCCCATATGCGCATCCAGCCGCGCCCGCCATGTCGCGTCAAGCTGTGCGCCGGGTTGCAACAGGGGCGCCATCTTGCGCGAGGCGCCACCACGGACAACACCCAAGTGGCGGCCATGTTCGGCCGTGAAAAGATCAACGATCGCGGCATGTTCGCCATGCCGACGTATGCCCAAAACGATCCCTTCGGCGCGCCATTCCATAGGGCGGAGTTAAGCCTTGCCGCCCCACCTTGTCCATCGCGCAGGCACATGGCAGGTTTTGGCCCATGTTTATGGTTTTGCCGCGTCCGGCCCGTCGTATGGCATTGGCGATCGCCGTTTTGGCGTTGGCCTCGCTTTGTGCGCAGTTCATCCATCTGCATGCGCGCGCGCATGTCCCGATCTTTGTGACCGCATGGGATATGGCGCGCTATTTCACCATTCTGACCAATTTGCTTGTGGTGGTCACCTTTGCGGTGATGTCGCGCCCTGTGCGGGCCGAGCTTGCCGCGCCTTGGCTTGCCGCATTGAGTTTGGCGGCGATCTTGTCCGGGCTGATCTATCATCTGGCGCTGGCCCATCTCATCAGCTTTACCGGGCTGGGGTGGTGGGCCGATCATGGGCTGCACAGCGTGATGCCTGTCGCAATCGCGCTGTGGTGGTTGGCATATGCGCCCAAGCAACGGCTCGATTACGCCGATCTGCCCATCTTCGTGCTATGGCCGTCGGTCTATGGGGCCTATGCGCTGGCGCGCGGCGCGGCGGATGGGATTTATCCCTACCCCTTTATCGACCTATCGGTCATGGCCCCGATCGCTGTGGCGACAAATCTGGCCGGGTTGCTGGTACTGTTCTTGCTGGGTGGCGTCTTGATGATCTTGATCGGGCGTTTTGCCGATCGCTGACCGGCTTATGCCAAGCCATCTTCGCCTAGCAAGTGACGCCCTGCGCGATCCTCGATCTCGATCACCCAAAGGTCGGGGTCAAATCCGCGTTGGCGGGAGATCGCGCTATCCACCTCTGCTTCGGGGCCTTGGGCCAGTTCCATCCAGCGGCTCTCGCCGCTCATCGGGTCGCTGCGGCGTTGAAAGGCCACGGCCAAACCGTCAAGCGTGCTGCATTTGACCAAGACCGCACCCGCCGTCGCATCGCCGCGCGCCATGACATAGGCGGGGATATCGGCCTGCCTGAGGCGGGCGAGATAGGCCTGCACCCAGAATTCCGCCGTCAGCCGAACCATCGCGCTTAATTCCCGTCGCGGAAATCGAGCCCCATCTCGGAATAGCGCTCGGCCTCGTCCAGCCAGTTGGGGCGCACCTTGACCTGCAAGAACAGATGCACGCGGCGGCCCATGAATTCCTCCAACTCTTCGCGCGCGGCCTTGGAGACGGCCTTGATCGTCTCGCCACCCTTGCCCAGCAAGATACCCTTGTGGCCATCGCGGCTGACATAGACGATCTGGTCGATCCGCGCCGATCCGTCTTCGCGTTCCTGCCAGCTTTCGGTTTCAACGGTCAGCTGATAGGGCAATTCTTCGTGTAGGCGCAGCGTCAGCTTTTCCCGCGTCATCTCGGCGGCGATCATGCGCATCGGTAGATCGGCGATCTGATCCTCGGGATAAAGCCATGGCTCTTCGGGCAGGGATTGCCCCAGCCAAGCGCGCAGATCATCGACCCCATAGCCCTTTTCCGCCGAGATCATATAGGTG
>JAQCLA010000317.1 GCA_027592105.1 Pseudomonadota bacterium
CGGGCCCGGCCGGATATACGGCAGGGGTCTATGCCAGCCGCGCGATGCTCGAGCCGATCTTGGTGCAAGGCATCCAGCCCGGCGGTCAGTTGACGATCACCACCGATGTCGAAAATTGGCCGGGCGATGCATCCGTTATGGGCCCCGATCTGATGGTGCGGATGGAGCATCACGCCAAGGAAATGGGCTGCGAGATCATTTCCGATCATATTCAGTCTCTTGACCTGTCGGCCCGTCCGTTTCGGGCCGAGGGCGATAGCGGCACGGTCTATACCGCCGATGCGGTGATCTTGGCCACAGGCGCACAGGCGAAGTGGCTGGGTCTTCCGTCCGAGGAACATTTCAAAGGTTTCGGTGTCTCGGCCTGCGCCACTTGCGACGGGTTTTTCTATCGCGGGCAAGAGATCGTGGTGGTCGGCGGCGGCAACACGGCGGTGGAAGAGGCGCTGTTTTTGACCAATTTCGCCTCCAAGGTCACGCTGATCCATCGCCGCGACAGCTTGCGCGCCGAAAAGATCATGCAAGACCGCCTGTTCAAAAACCCCAAGGTGGCGGTGCTTTGGAATCACGAAATCGACGAAGTCATTGGCGGTGATAACCCGCGCGGCGTCGAAGGGGTGCGCGCCAAGCATGTCGAGACAGGCGAGATCACGGAAATCCCTTGCAAGGGGTTTTTCGTGGCCATCGGCCATGCCCCTGCGACCGAGTTGGTCAAAGACCAGCTTGAGTTGCATAATGGCGGCTATGTGAAGGTTGAGGCGGGCACGACTCACACCTCCATCCCCGGTGTCTTTGCGGCGGGCGATTTGACCGATCACGTCTACCGCCAAGCCGTGACCAGCGCCGGCATGGGCTGCATGGCGGCCCTTGATGCGGAAAAATGGTTGGCCGAACACGCGCCAAGCTGAACGCCAGTCCCTATTTTTTTCACTTCTTAGAAAAGCCCGCCACAGCCGTTGTGGCGGGCTTTTTTGTTTGGGATGTTAGTTCAAATTTGAACAAACATCTTGCTCTTTCAACTTTCAAGCGTTATGTTCACTTTTGAACAAACAAGGCCCACCCGTGTCAAACGCCCCGAACCTACCCGATGAAGACCTGCTGTTTCGGCTTTTGCGTCAGCTTGATGCAGCCCCCGAGCTGTCGCAGCGCGCGACCGCGCAGGCTTTGGGGATCAGCCTTGGACGGCTTAACGCCGTGCTGCACGCGGTTACCGACGCGGGGCTGGTACGCATTGCCGCGCGCGACAGCACCGATCGCAGAAGCCGCATGGCCTATGCGCTGACCCCGCAGGGTGCGGCCGAAAAGGCCCGCCTCACCGACAGTTTCCTGTCACGCAAACTTGCCGAGTATGACGCCCTCCATGCCGAATTGACCGGCACGGGAAGCGGTATTTTTTCCCTTAAGACCAGGACCCAAGCGATGCAGACCCATCTTTCTCCGATCCAGGAACTCTATGTTTCACCCGACAGCGCGCAAAAGCTCAAGCGTGAGGCGGGCGATCTACCCTCATGGGATCTGACCGCGCGCCAGACCTGCGACCTGGAACTGTTGATGAATGGCGGCTTTTCGCCCCTGAAGGGCTTCTTGGGTCAGGCCGATTACGAAAGCGTTGTCGAGACGATGCGGCTTGCCGATGGCACGCTCTGGCCCATGCCGATCACGCTGGACATCTCGGAAGACTTCGCCGCCAAGGTCGAGCCGGGCCAAGATATCGCGCTGCGCGACGCCGAGGGGGTGATCCTCGCGATCTTGTCGATCAGCGACAAATACATCCCCAACAAGGCGCGCGAGGCGCAGATGGTGTTTGGCGCCGATGATCTGGCCCATCCGGCGGTCAATTACCTTCACCATGTGGCGGGGCCGGTTTACTTGGGCGGTGCCATCACTGGCATTCAGCCGCCCGTGCATTACGATTTCCGCGCGCGCCGCGACACGCCCAATGAACTCCGCGCCTATTTCCGCAAGCTGGGTTGGCGGCGGATCGTGGCGTTTCAGACGCGCAATCCGCTGCACCGCGCACATCAAGAACTGACCTTCCGTGCCGCGAAAGAGGCGCAGGCGAACTTGCT
Source organism: Pseudomonadota bacterium (assembly GCA_027592105.1). GTDB lineage: Bacteria > Pseudomonadota > Alphaproteobacteria > Rhodobacterales > Rhodobacteraceae > Roseicyclus. The sequence goes on from JAQCLA010000317.1 coordinate 2,070, forward strand.
GATCCATCCGGTCGTCGGCATGACCAAACCCGGCGATGTCGACCATTTCACCCGCGTGCGCTGCTACGAGGCGGTGCTGGACAAATACCCATCCGCCACCACCACCATGAGCCTCTTGAACCTTGCCATGCGCATGGCAGGCCCGCGCGAGGCGGTCTGGCACGGGCTGATCCGCCGCAACCACGGCTGCACCCATTTCATCGTCGGCCGCGATCACGCAGGCCCCGGCAAGAACAGCCAAGGTCAGGATTTCTACGGCCCCTATGACGCACAGATCCTTTTCAAGGAACACGAGGCCGAGATCGGGCTTGAGATGGTCGATTTCAAACACATGGTCTATGTGCAGGAAAAGGCACAGTATTACCCCGCCAACGAGGTGCCGGAGGGCGATACCATCCTTGATATTTCCGGCACCGAACTGCGCCGCCGCTTACGTGAGGGCCTCGAGATCCCCGAATGGTTCTCTTTCCCTGAGGTGGTGCGCGAGTTGCGCCGCACCTCGCCGCCGCGCAGCCAGCAGGGCTTTACCGTGTTTTTCACAGGGCTTTCGGGATCTGGCAAATCCACCATCGCCAATGCGCTGATGGTCAAGCTGATGGAAATGGGCGGGCGGCCCGTGACCATTTTGGATGGTGACGTTGTGCGCAAGCACCTGTCATCGGAGCTTGGGTTTTCCAAGGAACACCGCGACATCAACATCCGCCGGATCGGCTATGTGGCCTCCGAGATCACGAAGAATGGCGGCATCGCGATCTGCGCGCCAATTGCCCCCTACACGGCCACGCGCCGCGCCGTGCGCGAGATGATCGAAAGCTTCGGTGCCTTCATCGAGGTGCATGTCGCGACCTCCATCGAGGAATGTGAACGCCGCGATCGCAAGGGCCTCTATAAGCTGGCGCGCGAAGGCAAGATCAAGGAATTCACTGGGATTTCAGATCCCTACGAGGCGCCGACCACGGCCGAGCTGGTGGTCGATACCGAGGGCATGGATGTGGATTACTGCGCC
>JAQCLA010000318.1 GCA_027592105.1 Pseudomonadota bacterium
GTTTGGACCATGACGCCAAGGCGTCTTCGTCTTCGGCGCGTGCTGCGACCCATGTTGTTTGTGTCGCGGTGATCTCTTTCTTCCAGAAAGGCGCGCGGGATTTGAGGTAATCCATCAAGAAGGCCGCCCCCGCAAAAGCATCGGCGCGGTGGCGTGCGGCGGTGGCGACCATCATGATCGGGTCGCTGGGCGCAAGTGGGCCGTAGCGGTGCAAGATCATCGCATCGATGAGCTGAAAGCGGTCAAGCGCCTCGGTTCGGATGGCGGCAAGCGCCGTTTCGGTCATGCCGGGGTAATGTTCGATCTCCATCGCTTGCAGATCGCCCGTGGCCAGATCGCGGGTGATGCCCGAGAAGCTGACGATGGCACCGGCACCCGGCACCGCTGCGGAAAATGCATTGAGTTCGGCGCCCATGTCGAAAGGGGCGGATTGCACGCGGATGGGTTCGGCCGCCATGCTCAGCCCCCGGTCATCGGCGGGAAGAACGCGACCTCGCGCGCGCCGGCGAGCGGGGTATCCATCTCGACCAAGGCATGGTCGATGGCCGCGCGGATCGCGCCCGGATCTGAAAAGGCCAAGGCATAGCCTTCGTCGCGGGTGGTGAGTTCGGCGATCAGATCGGCGATGGTTGCAGCCTCGGTCTCGACCGTCTCGGCGCTGGTGCCGACGCGTTCACGCAACCAAGCGAAATAGCGAATCTCGAGTTTCATCAACGCTCCGTCAGATAGGGCATCGCCTTGCGGAAATAATCGAGCCCGGTGAGCAATGTCAGCGCGGCGGCGCACCACAAAAGGACGAGCCCGCCATAGGACGACAGCATCAGGCCGCTGAATTTCCAGCCCAGCCCGACATCATCGCGGATCACACCGTTCAAGATGCCCGAGACGATCTCGGCATTCATGCCCAAGGTCTGCATCACGAAGTAATGATCGAACAGGCCCCAAGCGAACAGCATGGTGATGGCCACCATCTGCACCATGGTTTTCCACTTGGCCAAGGGCGTGACCTTGAGCGTGCCGGCCTGATGGCCGAGAAATTCGCGCAGGCCCGAGACGAATACCTCGCGCAGCAAGATCGCGACGACGGGGATCAAGGTCCAAGCGGTGATGCCATGGATGCCGAGGATCACGGCGAGCGCGATCACCACCACGGCCTTGTCCGCGATCGGGTCGAGCATGGCGCCAAAACGGCTGATCTGGTTCCATGCCCGGGCAAGGTAGCCATCGACGTAATCGGTGAGCGAGGCGAGCAGAAAGATCGTCATCGCCGCCCAATCCGCGAAGGGGCGGGGCAGGATCAAGAAGACCAGCGCGACCATCGGTGCCGCGATCATGCGGGCGACAGTCAGGATATTTGGCAAGGTCCATTGCATAGGGAATGGGTAGCGCGAATGCGCCTCCGGCGGAAGGGGGGCGTTAGCCGCGCTCGTGGAAATGATCGTAGATCTTTTGCGCCAAAGCCTCGTTCACGCCATCCACGGCCCTGAGATCGGCAAGATCGGCGCGCGCGACCGCCTTGGCCGAACCGAAATGGGCCAAAAGCGCGCGTTTGCGCGCCCCACCTACGCCCGCGATGTCATCAAGCGGCGTTGCGGAAACGGCCTTGGCCCGCTTGGCGCGATGCGCGCCGATGGCGAAGCGATGCGCCTCGTCGCGCAGGCGTTGGATGAAATACAGCACCGGATCATTGCGCTGCAGTGCGGTTGGGCGGTGGCCGGGGCGATGGAATTCCTCCTTGCCCTGGTCGCGGTCGATCCCCTTGGCGACGCCGACAAAGGGGATATCGTCGATGCCGAGATCATCCATGATCTGCTTGACCGCCGAGACCTGACCGGCACCGCCGTCGATCAGCAACAGATCGGGCCAAGAGGCGCTTTCGCGGTCGGGATCTTCCTTGAGAAGGCGCTGAAAGCGGCGGGTCAGCACCTCTTTCATCATGCCGAAATCATCGCCGGGCGTCAGATCGGTGCCGCGAATGTTGAACTTGCGATATTGCGATTTGAGAAAGCCATCGGGGCCTGCGACGATCATCGCGCCCACGGCATCGGTGCCTTGGATATGGGAGTTATCATAGACTTCGATCCGCTGCGGCGGGGCCTCGAGGGTGAAGGCATCGGCCAACCCTTCAAGCAGCTTGGTCTGCGCCTGCCCCTCGGCCATGCGGCGGGCGAGGCTTTCGCGGGCGTTGCGCAGCGCGCCATCAATCAACTCGGCTTTTTCGCCACGTTGCGGCACCAAGATCTCGACCTTGCGGCCGAGCTTTTGGCTGAGCGCGTCGATCATCAGATCGGCGTTATCGATCATATGGCTGAGGATCAACTGCGGCGGCGGGTCTTTTTGATCGTAAAATTGGCCCAAGAAGGCCTCGAGCACCTCGGGCGGTTCGATATCGGGGCCGATGCGCGGGTAATAATCCTTGTTGCCCCAATTTTGATTGGCGCGGATGAAAAACACCTGCACGCAGGCCTGCCCCCCCTCCATATGGAGTGCGATCACATCAGCTTCGCGCACGCCGCGGGGGTTGATGCCTTGAACCGATTGCACATTGGTCAGCGCGCGGATGCGATCCCGCAAGGCGGCGGCGCGCTCAAACTCCATCGCCTCGGCGGCTTGCGTCATCTGGGCGGCCAATTGCACCTGCAATTCGGTCGAGTCGCCCTTGAGAAAGCGCATCGCATCATTGACCGAGGCCGCGTAATCAGCGGCACTGATCTGGCCTGTGCAAGGGGCCGAGCAGCGCTTGATCTGGTAAAGCAGGCAAGGACGGGTCCGGCTTTCAAAAGTGGCATCGGTGCAATTGCGTAAAAGGAAAACGCGCTGCAACTGGTTCAGTGTGCGGTTGACCGCACCCGCGCTGGCGAAGGGGCCGAAATAGTCGCCCTTGGCCGTCTTGGCGCCGCGATGTTTCATGATCTGCGGAAAGGCATGGTCGCGGGTGACAAGGATATTGGGAAAGGATTTATCGTCACGCAGCAGCACGTTGTAACGCGGCTTGAGCTGTTTGATGAGGTTTTGTTCCAGCAAAAGCGCCTCGGTCTCGGTGCGCGTGGTCAAGAACATCATCGAAGCGG
>JAQCLA010000022.1 GCA_027592105.1 Pseudomonadota bacterium
GCGGTTATAGACATAGCCGATCTCGGCCATGGCCGTTTGCACGGCCGCACGCGTGCCGGGCTTGACCTGCGGCGAGCCCTGTAACACGAGCGATACGGTGGATTTCGACACGCCCGCGCGGGCGGCGACATCCAAAATGGTCGGACGACGTTTCATGACCCCTTGTTAGCCGCCGATTCCGTGCAACGCCAGAAGGCTGCGCATCCTTTCCTGCGCCAAATCGGGCTGGGTCAAAAGGCGGGCCTGATCGGCAAGACGGAAGACCTGCGCATAATGGACAATCTCGCGCGATGATTGCAGGCCGCCGGGCATGATGAAGTGGCTTTGCATGCCGTTGAGCCAGCTGAGAAACGCGATTCCCGCCTTGTAATACCGCGTGGGCGGTTTGAAAATTTCGCGGCTGAGTGGCACAGTCGGGGCCAAAAGCGCGTGATAGGTGGTCAGATCGCCCAGCGCCAATGCCTCAAGCGCTTGCGACGCGGCGGGCGCGATGGCGGCGAAAATGCCCAAGAGCGCATGTGAGTGATGCAGCCCGTCACCGGCGATAAGGGCGGCATAGTTGAAGTCATCCCCGGTATAGAGCCGCACTCCGGGGGGGAGTTGGGCGCGAAACGCCTCTTCATGGGCTTGGTCAAGCAGGCTGATCTTGATGCCATCGATCTTGGCGGCATGGCGACGGATCAGGTCAAGCACCACCTGATTGGCGTCAGCGATATCGCTTGCACCCCAATAGCCCGTCAGCGCCGGGTCGAACATCTCACCCAGCCAATGCAGGATGACGGGCTGGGCGGCATCGGTAAGCAAGGTATCGTAAACATAGGCATAATCTGCGGGGCGCGCGCCCATTGCCGGTAGCGCGCGGGTGGCCATCAGGATGATCTGGCCCCCCGCCGCCTCGATCGCTTCCATCTGGGTGCGGTAGGCGGCGATGATCGCATCGGTGGTGCTTAGCGCATCGAGTGCGAGGTGATCGGTGCCAGCACCACAGGCGACACGTGGGCGCATCGGATGGGCGCGGGCATCGACCATCGTGCGTTGGATCAGCTCCAAAGCCGTCGGCCAATCCACACCCATGCCGCGCTGTGCAGTATCCATCGCCTCGGCCAGCCCCAAGCCTTGATCCCAAAGCCCATGGCGAAAGGCCAGCGTCGCCGCCCAATCCACGGCGGGGCGGCCATCCCATGGGTTCCGCGCGGCCAAGGGGTCGCTGATCACATGGGCGGCGGCAAAAGCAGTGCGGGTCAGGCCCACACGCGGCGCGCGCGCCACAAGCGGATCGCCTGTCAACTGATAGGGCGCAAGGGTTCCGTCATTGGTTGGCAACAGCATTTTCAGCCCCTCGCATCCGCGCGGATCATATCGGCGGCTTTCTCGCCGATCATGATGGCCGCGGCATTGGTGTTCGACGAAATCACCGTCGGCATGATGGAATTGTCGACCACCCGCAGCCCGGCGATGCCGTTGAGCCGCAGGCGGGTATCGACCACCGCAGCAGGATCAACCCCCATCCGGCATGTCCCCGCGCAGTGATGCGAGGTTTTGGAATGGGCGCAGATGAAGTTAAAATAGTCTTCATCCGTTTTGACATCCGGGCCCGGCAGGCGTTCGGCCAGCACATATTTGGCAAGCGGGGCTTGCGCCATGATCGCTTGCGTCAGTTTCAGGCCACGGATCGACATTTCGCGGTCATAGGGATCTTGCAGGTAATTCGGATCGATCAAGGGCGCATGGGCCGGATCGCTTGACGCCAGCCTGACGGTGCCGCGCGAACGCGGGCGCAGGTGGCAGGAGTTCAGCGTTACCCCCCCTTGCGGCATGACCGCCACGCCTTTCTCGATCCCGGTACCAAGGCCCAGATGAAACTGGATATCGGGCGAGCGCGCATGTGTATCGGCATACCAGAACCCACCGGTTTCAAACAACGACGAGGCGACCGGCCCCTTTCGCGTGAACAGATATTGCAGCCCCGCCAAGGCCGCCATGTGCGGCTTGGCATAGCGGTCATAGCTATGGGGGCCACTGAGTTCGCTGATACAGTAAAGGTCCAGATGGTCTTGCAGATTCTCGCCCACCTCTGGCTGATCGAGGACCACGGGGATGCCGCGTTCATGCAAGTGATCCGCCGGACCGATACCCGACAGTTGCAGCAAGCGCGGCGATCCAATCGCACCGGCGGATAAGATCACCTCCGTCGTGGCGACAAGCCGAGTTCCATCGACCAGTTCCACCCCTGTTGCGCGGCCAGCTACAACCATGATGCGCCGCACCTGCGCGCCGGTCTTCACGGTCAGGTTGGCGCGCGCCATGTTTGGCGCAAGATAGGCCATCGCCGCAGAGGAGCGGCGCGCATTACGCTGGGTCAGCTGGTAATAAGCGACGCCATCTTGCTGTTCGCCGTTCACATCGAAATTGCGCGGAATACCAAGCGCGGCGGCCGCCTCGAAATAAGCCTCGCAGATGGGGAGGGGGGCTGCGGGTTGCGACACGCCCAAGGGGCCGCCCTTGCCGTGATACTGATTGTCATAGGTGTCGTTATCCTCGGCCTTGCGGAAATAGGGTAGCACATCGGCGTATCCCCACCCCTCACAGCCCATCTGACGCCATTCATCGTAATCTTGCGCATTGCCGCGTGTGTAGATCTGGGCGTTCAGACTTGATCCACCACCGATCACCTTGGCTTGGGTATAGTTAAAAACCCGGCCCTGCATGTGGCGCTGAGGCACGGTTTCCCAGCCCCATGACCCCAGCCCCTTGGTCATTTTCGCAAAGCCCGCAGGCAGGTGATAAAGCGGGTTGCGGTCGCCGCCACCTGCCTCAAGCAAGCAGACGTTGATGGCCGGATCTTCTGACAGGCGCGCGGCCAAAACGCATCCCGCGCTGCCGCCGCCGATAACGATATAGTCGAAACCTCGGGCCATGATCCCCTCAGAGCCGGTGAATGGACAACCCGCCATCGACGGGAATGACGGCACCCGTGGCAAAGGCGAAATCACCTTGGACGAGCGGCAAAATGGTCTGTGCGATATCACCGGGCTGGCCCCAGCGGCGCGCGGGCACCAAGCCATTGGCGATGCGGCTGTCATAGCGCGCGGCCACAGATGCGGTCATCGGCGTGGCGATGATGCCGGGGCGGATATCGAAAACGCCGATACCCGCGGGCGCAAGCCGGGCGGCGAAGGCCTGTGCCATCATCGCAGCCCCGGCTTTTGAGATGCAGTATTCCGCACGGTCAGGCGAGACCATCGCCGCACTCACCGAGGTGATGAAGATTATCGAGCGGTAGGGTGCGGGTGGCTGTTCCAGCATCCCACGCGCGACCGCCTGCGCCAGGAAGAACGCACCGCGCAGGTTCACATCCATGCAGCGGTCAAAACTGGACGCCGCAACATCGAGAAGATCGCCGCGCATCATCGCGGGAACACCCGCATTCGAGACCAAGCTGCGCAAAGGGCCGACCGCCGCCAACAAGGCCGCGATCGACGCGATATCGGTCACGTCGTGCTGATGGTATGTCGCCCCCGGCATGGCGGCCAATGCGGCCTTAACTGTATCGGCCTGTGGCGAAAGCTCAGCCGCCAGCGCAACCTCCCAGCCGGTTGCGTGCAGGGCCTGCGCGATGCCAAGCCCGATGCCCTGTTGGCCGCCTGTGATCAAGACCTTGCCTGTCATGCCGCCTCCGATGCGATACGGTCCGCTTGCCTGAGTGCTAGCGCCGCGATGGTCAGCGACGGGTTCACCGCCGCCGATGTCGGCAAGAGCGATGCGTCGCAAATCCACAGATTGGGGTGATCATGGCATCGCCCATAGCTGTCTGTCACGCTGGTTGCCAGATCATTGCCCATGCGCGCCGTGCCGCATTGATGCGACGGGGTGCGCCGGTCGAACGCCTTTGACAGCACAATCGGAAAGCCCGCCCGCTTCAAAGCGGTTTTGAGCTTGCCCACCAGCGCCAGATGAGCCGCCCAATTCGAACGCCGCCAATCCAGCACGATATCGTCGCCTCTCACACGCACCCGGCTTTCGGGGTTGGGCAGATCCTCGGACATGGCATAGAAATCGACGGCGTGGCTGGCGATAAGCCGCGCCAATGGCCCCGGCATCCCCGTTTGTGCCGCAAGGATCGGGGCAGAGACCCGGCCCAAAAGCTGGACATTTCCCAAGGGCACGCCCCCTTGCCCATCCCCCAGATACCAGTCGTTGATCTGCAGGGTCTTTTGATAGATCGACCGGTTGCGACGGCCCGATAATGCCAGCACGGCTGAGGCATTGTGGTTCATGAAATTGCGCCCCAGCTGATCGGAGCGATTGGCAAGGCCGGTCGGGTACCGCTCATCGGCCGAGCGCAGCAAGATCGCCGCCGTCATCACCGCACCTGCCGCCAGCACAACCCGTGCTGCGCAAAAGCGGCCTCGATCGGTGATGACCGCGCTGATCTGATCGCCCTCAGTCACAAGACGCTGGACCGTGACACCTGTTTCAAGCCGCACATTGGGATGGCGCAGCGCTTGGGCCAAGGCGGCCGTCTCGGCATCGAGTTTGCCGCCCGTCGTGTCGGGGAAAGCATCCCATGGTGTGGCCGCACGCGCCAGCCAATGGTCAAGATCAACGGCCAAGGGCAAGGGCGCTGGATGCAGACCGATAGCCTGCAGCCTGCGCGCCAAATCGGCGATGGCGGGTTCATGCGGGATGGGCGGGAACGGATAGGGCGCATCATGATGGGGCTCGGTCGGATCAAGCGCGCAGTTGCCGCGCACTTGGTAAAGCGCCTCGGCGCGGGCATACCACGGTGCCAATGTCGCATAATCAAAGGGCCAGCCCGGCGTCATGCCACCCAGATGGCGAATGGGCTCGAAATCGGCTGCACGATAGCGCATCATCACGGCGCCGTAGAATTTCGAATTACCCCCGACATAGGCGTAGTTTCCGGGATTGAAGCGATCGCCCTCAGGCGTCAGCCATGTCTCGGTCGGACGGAAGTGACCACGGCCAAAAATCGCCGCGGGATCGCGCGCTGCGGGCTGATCGACCAGGTATTCACCGCGTTCGAGGATCAAGATCCGCAACCCGCTCGGCGCAAGCCCAGCGGCCAAGCTGGCCCCACCCATGCCGGAGCCGATGATAAGAATATCCGTGTCGGTCATCGCGCGCCCCTCGCCGCCTAATGATAGCTTTTGGATCGTTCCAATTCCAGATCAAAAACACACCCGCATCCGAGAATGCGGGCGCATGTCGCTTAAGCGATCCGCTGTTCCGTCTTGGGGTCGAACAGCACCGCCTTGTCCATATTGATCGCAAAGGCGAAATCCCGCCCCGGGATCACATCGGCATCGGCCCGCATCCGGGCAATGCAATCCTTGCCGGACAACGTCATAGTGACGAAAGTATCGGCCCCCGCCGGTTCGATCACGGTCACCTTATTGGTCAGATGCTGGATATTGCGGGCGTTGCGATCCGCCCCCTCCGGGTCGGTGATCGCTTCGGGTCGAATACCCAGAAGCACCTTGGCATCCTTGTAGGTTGCGTAGGCGGGCGGCGCATTCTCGATCCTAAGTGCGCGTTCCTTCCCATCCGCGGCGGAGATCAGCGCATGCAGCGCACCATCGCGTTCGACCAGCGTGGCGGGCAGAACATTCATCGCCGGGCTGCCCATGAAGGTCGCGACGAAGAGGTTGGCGGGCGCGTCATAGATTTCCTTGGGCGTCCCAAGCTGTTGCACATAGCCATCGAACATGACCGCAATCCGGGTCGACAGCGTCATCGCCTCGATCTGGTCATGGGTGACATAGACGATCGTGGTGCCAAGCCGCTGATGCAGCTTCTTGATCTCGATACGCATATCGACGCGCAGCTTGGCGTCGAGGTTCGAGAGCGGCTCGTCGAACAAGAACACATCAGGGTTGCGAACGAGCGCGCGGCCCATCGCGACGCGCTGGCGCTGGCCGCCCGAAAGCTGGCCGGGCTTACGATCGAGCAGCGGTTCGATCTGCAATAGCTGGGCGACATCCTTCATCGCCTTTTCGCGCTCGGACTTGGGGGTGCCATGCATCTCGAGACCAAAGGTGATGTTCTGACCCACGGTCATGTTCGGGTAGAGCGCATAGGATTGAAACACCATCGCGATGTTGCGGCGCGAAGGGTGTACCCCGTTCATTACCCGGTCCTTGATGCGGATCTCGCCCGAGGAAATCCCTTCAAGCCCGGCGATCATGTTCAATAACGTGGATTTACCACAGCCCGATGGGCCGACCAGCACGAGGAATTCACCCTCATGCACCTCGATGTCGACCTTGTGCAGCACTTCGACCGCGCCGTAGGATTTGGTGACATTGTCGATGTCGAGAAAACCCATCTCTCAGATCCTTTTCAGAAATCGCGGTGCCGATCTTTCATACGAAAGATCGCAGCTTCGAATTTGCGCGCGAAAATTCGCCCTCATCCCTTCACGCTCCCTGCCATCAGACCGCGCACGAAATAGCGGCCGGCAACGATGTAGACGAGCAGTGTCGGCGCGGCGGCCATGATGGCACCCGCGAAATGCACATTGTATTCGCGCACCCCGGTCGACGAATTCACGAGGTTATTGAGCGCCACGGTCATCGGTGCGGACCCGCCGCTGGCGAACGACGCCCCGAACAAAAAGTCGTTCCAGATATTGGTGAACTGCCAGATGAAGCTGACCGCGATGATCGGCCCGGACGAGGGCAGCATGATGCGCCAAAAGATCTGGAAAAAACCCGCCCCATCGATCTGCGCCGCGCGCACCAATTCTGTCGGGAAGGCCGCATAGTAGTTGCGGAAATACAGCGTCGTGAAGCCGATCCCGTAGACAAAATGCACCAAGATTAGCCCCGGTGTCGTCCCCGCGATATCGAGCAACCCAAGAATGCGCGCCATAGGGATCAGCACGATCTGGAATGGGATGAAGCAAGAAAACAGCAAAAGCCCGAAGATGATCGTGGACCCGCGGAATTGCCATTTGGTCAGCACATAGCCGTTGAGCGCGCCCACGACGGTCGAGAGCACCACGGCAGGAACGGCCATGACCAGCGAGTTGATGAAATAGGGGCGCAATCCCGTCGGCTCGACCCCGATCTGGGCGGTCGACCATGCCGACAGCCATGGCGCGATGGTCCAATCCTGCGGCAGCGCGATCATGTTGCCGCCGGTGATTTCCGACAGGGGTTTGAGCGAGTTCACCAGCATGATCCCGAAGGGCAGCAGGTAGAACAGCGCGAACAACAGCAAGAACAGGTAGATGAAGGCCCGCGTGATGCGCGAGGTGCGAATGGCGGTATCGGCGGAGGCGACGGCCATCACTTCTTCTCCTTCAACTCGGCGTAAAGATAGGGAACCATGATCGCGGCAATCGTCATCAGCATGATCACCGCCGAGGCCGCACCTATCCCCATCTGGTTGCGGGTGAAGGTGTAGGAATACATGAAAGTCGCAGGCAGCGCTGTGGCATTGCCCGGCCCGCCCCCCGTCAGCGCGATCACCAAATCGTAGGATTTGATCGCGAGATGGCTGAGGATGACGAAGGCCGACAAGAACGCGGGGCGCAGTTGCGGCAAGATGATCCGGCGATAGAGGTTCCAGTTGGAGGCGCCATCTATCTGGGCCGCTTTCAAGATCTCGTTGTCGATGCCCCGCAGCCCCGCCAGGAACATCGCCATGACGAAGCCCGAGGATTGCCAGACCGCGGCGATGACGACAGTATAGATCGCCATTTCGCGGTCTTTGATCCAATTGAAGGTGAAGCTTTCCCACCCCCAAAGATGCATGGTGTTTTCCAGCCCGATCGCGGGGTCGAGAAACCATTTCCATGCGGTGCCGGTGACGATGAAACTCAACGCCATCGGGTAAAGGAAGATCGGGCGCAACACACCTTCGCCGCGAATTTTCTGATCAAGGAAAATGGCAAGGCTCAGACCGATCAGGGTCGAAATGCCGATATAGAGCGTGGCAAAGACCGCTAGGTTGGTGATCGCCGTGTTCCATTCACGGATTCGGAAAAGGCGGTCATAATTATCCCAGCCGACCCAGCCAAAAGAGGGCAACATGCGGCTATCGGTAAAGCTCAGGTAGATCGTGAAGGCGATGAAACCGTAAACAAAGACCAGCATGATCGCGAGTGACGGGGACAAGACCAGCTTGGGCAGCCAAGTCTGAAGCCGCGTGCGCAGATCAACGCCCGTATCGGTCGATGCGGCCATCGGCCTCCCCCCTTCTGTGTTGAAAATCATGCGGTCGGTCCGTTTGGACCAGAAAAAGACCGGCCCCGATAGGCACGGGGCCGGTCTAATTTGCGCCGATTACTGCGCGATCTCGACAGCGGTGACCAGTTCGGCCGCAGCCGTGGCCGCGTCATACTCACCGTTGAAATGCGCGGTGATCACGTCATACATCGCGTTCTGGACAGAGGGCGGATTGGCATGGCCATGCGCCATCGACCCGAACAGACCGCCCGAGGCACCCGCTTCTGCCAGCTGGGCCATGCCCATCTGACCGCACATGTCGAACTGGTCGGAGGGGATGTCGGTACGCGCGGGCACCGAACCCTTTACGAGGTTGAACGCCACCTGGAACTCCGGGCTCAACACGGCGGATGCCATGGCAAGCTGGGCTTGCTGTGCGGCGGGATCGGTCACGTTGAACATCGCGAACTGGTCGGAGTTGAAGGTGACGGTCCCTGCGGTGCCGGGCACGCGGAAGCAGGTGAACTCATTGCCAGCGGTCATGCCAGCATTGACGAATTCGCCCTTGGCCCAGTCGCCCATGATCTGGAACAGCGCATCGCCATTGATGACCAGCGCGGTGGCGAGGTTCCAGTCGCGGCCCGAGAAGTTGTCATCCACAAAGCCGCGCAGGGTGGCCATGCGGTTGAAGGCCTCGACCATCATGTCAGAGCCCAGCGCTGCGGGGTCAAGATCGACCATCGCGGCTTGATAGAAATCGGGGCCACCGGCACCCATGACCATCGAGTCGAACATGGTCGCTTCTTGCCATGCCTGGCCACCATGGGCGAGCGCGGTCTTGCCTGCGGCTTTGGCCGCTTCCATCGCGGCGACGAACTCTTCCCAGCTGTTGGGCTGCGACAGGCCAAGTTCGGCCATCAGCGCGGTATTGGCCCAGACCCAGTTGGTCGAGTGGACGTTCACGGGTGCCGCAACCCAGCTGCCCTCGTAAGTCGAGAAGGCTTGGAGTGCGGCGGGGACGACATCGTTCCAGCCCTGCTCGGCGGCAAGCGCGTCGAGATTGGCAAGGGCGCCTTCGGCGGCCCAATCCTGGATCGAGAAGCCGAGCATCTGAACGGCTGTCGGTGCGTCACCCGCGGTGACACGTGCGCGCAGCACGGTCATGGCGTCAGAGCCGCCACCACCGGCCACGGGCATATCCTGCCAGCCCACGCCGCCAGCGGCCAGCGTGTCGCGCAGCGTACCCACGGCGGCAGCTTCACCACCGGAGGTCCACCAATGCAGCACTTCCACCTCTTGGGCTGCGACCGCAGTGGTCGACAGCGCCAAAACGGCGGCGGTCATGTGTAGTTTCTTCATCATGGTCATGTCTCGGTTCCTCCCTGATTGACCATCGCCCTTATCGGGCTTGGGATAATTGAAACGTTATAAATTGGGGTCACGTCAACCCCAAATTGTAAGTTTCAATGTCGCGTCTTTTCGCATAAGCAGCAATAAATACGGGAATACCCTGCGGTGCAGAAAAATATTCGTTGCAGATTTGACTATTGAAACGTTTGAAAACTTGGTCACTATGACAAACGATGCAACCCAAGGACGAAACCGAGCGATGGGCGACGATATCCAAGGTGACAAGCCGACCTTGCGCACCTTGTCGCAAGAAACGGGCTTTGCCGTGGCGACGGTGTCGCGCGCCTTGGCAGGTGATCCGCGAATCGCGGCAACGACACGCGAAACGGTGAGTGCGGCCGCCACGCGGCTGGGCTACGTGCCTGATCGCGCCGCGCGCCGCCTGCGCACGGGTCGAACGCAGGTCATCAGCCTTTTGCTCAATACCCAGCATGAATTTCTGGGCTTCACCCATGAGTTCCTGTCCGGCATCACCGAGGTCTTGGCCGGCACCGGCTATTCCGTCACCGTGGTGCCCGATAGCCCCGGCGAAGACCGGCTTGCCCCCGTGCGCACGATTTTGCGCAACAACTTGGCCGATGGTCTGCTGTTCACCCGAACCGAAGCCTTTGATCCGCGCGTGCGCCTGTTGATGGAGGCGGATTTTCCCTTTGTCAGCCACGGTCGTACCGAATTCACAACACCCCATCCTTGGGTCGATTACGACAACGAGGCATTCGCGCGCCAAGCCGTTCAGCATCTGGTATCCAAGGGACGGCGTCGGATCAGCCTTGTGCTGCCCGGTGATCAGTTCACCTTTACCCAGCATTTGCGTTACGGGTTTTTGTCGGCGGTGCGCGAGGCCGGGATCGATTGCGAGATCGTCACCGGTGTGACGCTGGACAGCCCACCGACGGAGATCGCCGCCGCATTGATGCAGCGGCGTAGCACGGCCAATCCGCCCGATGGCTATGTCTGCGTGGGCGAGGTCACCGCGCTTTTGGCGCTGGCCGCGTTGACCGACACGGGCGCAGTGCATGGGGTGGATGCCGATATCGTGGCCAAGCGCGCATCGCCGATTTTCGACAATATCCGCCCGCGGATCGACACCGTGTTCGAGGATCTGCGCGCCACGGGACGGGCCATGGCCGAGATGCTGCTCAGGCGGATGCATGGCGAGCCGCAGGAAGGTCTGAACCGCCTGTTTCAGCCCAGCACGGATTTGTGCGGTTAGATTGACACTCACGCGACCCATGCCCCCCGCGTTTGTCCGATGCGCATCTGGACCGTTTTGACCTCGAGAAACTCCTCAAGCCCGTAGCGGCCCAATTCGCGCCCCTGCCCGCTTTGCTTGAACCCGCCAAATGGCAGTTCGGCAAAGCCGTCCATCCAAGTATTTGTCCAAACCGTGCCCGCGCGCACCCGGCGCATGAAATCCAGACAGGTCGAGACATCACTGCTCCATACGCCAGCAGACAGGCCATAGGCGGCATCATTGGCAAGCTGGATCGCCTCATCCGCCGTGCGGAAGGTCAGCACCGAAAGAACCGGGCCAAAAACCTCTTCGCGGGCAATCTCCATCTCGGGTCGGACATCGGTGACGATGGTGGGTTGGTAGAACTGTGCGCCCAATCCGCCGACATCAAGGGCCGCGCCGCCAAGGGCGAGGCGCGCGCCAGCGGCCACAGCACCGCGCACATAGGCATCGATCTTGGCCAGATGTTCAGGGCTGATGATCGCGCCAACTTGGGTGCGCGGGTCAAGCGGATCACCAAAAGACACGCGGCGCGAGAGAGCTGTAATCTTTTCCACCAGCGCAGCGGCGACGCTTTCATGCGCGATGATGCGGCTGCCCGCGTTGCAGCATTCGCCCGCGTTGAAATAGACGCCAAAGGCGATGGCATCGGCGGCTTGGTCCAGATCGGCATCGGGAAAGATCACCTGCGGGTTCTTGCCGCCCAGCTCAAGCGATACCTTTTTCAAGGTCGCACTCGCCGCCGCAGAGATGCGTTTGCCCACGGCGGTCGAGCCGGTGAAGGAAACCATGTCGACACGCGGGTCGCTGGACAGCACCGCGCCCACAGGCTCGCCATAGCCCAAGACGATATTGACCACACCATCGGGCAGGCCCGCTTCGGCAAGAAGTTTTCCCAGCATGACCGTAGTGCCGGGCGTCAGCTCCGAGGGTTTGACCACCGCCGTGCAACCCGCCGCAAGCGCAAAGGGCAGCTTTTGCGAAATGATGAGAAACGGGAAATTCCACGGCGTGATCAGTGACACGACACCGATGGGTTCCTTGAGCACCAGCCCCAGCATGTCGGGACCAAGGCTGTTGTGGCTGTCGCCGTGCAGCGTGCGGGCAAGTGCGGCTGCATAGCGCCAAATATCGGCGGCACCTTCGATCTCGGCCATGGCCTGCGTGATCGGCTTGCCCGATTCCAGCACCTCTTGCAGGGCGATGGCGGCGCGGTCGCGGTCGATCAGATCGGCGACCCTGAGCAGCAAGATGGCGCGGTCCTTGCCTTATGTCCGCGACCATGCGCCGATGTCAAAGGCGGCGCGTGCAGCGGCAATCGCGGCCTCAGTCTCAAGTTGGCCACCCTTGGCCGCAACAGAAACCGGCACCCCATGCGCCGGCGAATACCGCGCGCTCGTCGCGCCATCGGCACTGTCCACCCATGCGCCGCCGATCCAGTGCTTCAGGCGCATCGGCGCATCGGGCAAAGCGGCGTTCGAGGCAGGGATGATGGTCAGATCTTGCACGTCTCAGCTTCCGGGGAATTCGGGTTTGCGTTTCTCGACAAAGGCCGCCACGCCTTCGGCCTTGTCGGCGCTGGCCCCGATCATGCCGCCGCCCAAGGCCTCGATCATGGCCGAACGATCTTCGCCCACTGCCGCGTGGATCTGGTATTTCGCAACCTCGACCGCGCGGGGGGAGGCATTGGCAAGGCTGGCCACAATGCCTTGGGCCACGGCCAGCGGATCATGATCGACCTCGGCCACAAAACCCAAGGCATGGGCGCGGGCAGCATCCAAACGGCGACCAAACAGCGCCATCTCTTTCAACACAGGTTCCGGGATCAGCCGGGCAAAGCGCTGTGTGCCCGACCAGCCCGGCACGATGCCCACCTGCGCCTCGGGCAGGGCCAATGTCGCGCCGGGTGCCATGACCCGGATGTCGCAAGCGGCGGCCAGTTCCAGCCCACCGCCAAAAGCAGGGGCATGGATCACGGCGATGGTGGGCTTCGACAATCGCGCCAGCCGGTCAAAAATGCGATGCCCCTCGCGCACCCAATGACGTGCGAAGTCAAAGGGCAAAAGCTCCGCCCAAGCCTTGATATCCGCACCCGCGCAAAAGGCGCGATCCCCTTCGGATCGCACGATCACGCACAGCACATCGCCCGCGCGCTCCAGCGTGGCGCAATGGCCCTCCAACTGCGCCAACATCTCGGGGGTAAAGGCGTTCAGCTTGGCCGGGTTATCCAGCACGATCTGCGCGATTGGCCCTTCGATTTGCAGATGCACGGCACTCATGGCGCCCACCCCATCGGCTGATCGCGCAAGAGGGTCAGCGGCATGATGGTGGCGTTTTCTGCAACGCGCACCCGCCCGCCGCTCGCCGCCACGATATCGCGGCCAGGGTCCATCCCCGGCATCACCTCGACCGCAACAAGCCCCTGTGCCGTCAATCGGATCACGCAGCGTTCGGTCACATAGAGCACATCTTGGCCCTGTTCGATCGCGCGGGCCCCCGAGAAGGTGACATGCTCGACCGCATCCACCATCTTGGCGAATTTGCCGGGTTTGGTGACGGAGAGGCCAGTATCGGACAGATCGAGTTCGGCCCCAGCCTCGAAAAACCCCGAGAACACGATCTTTTTCGCATGCGCTGTGATGTCGACGAAACCGCCACAGCCAGCGGTCAGGTAGGGCTTCTTGCCCAGTTTCGAGACATTGACATTGCCCTGCACATCCACCTCGAGGAAGGAGAGGAACGTCTGATCAAACCCGCCGCCCTGAAAATAGGTGAATTGGTTGGGGCTGGGCACAAAGGCATCGGCATTCGACGCGCAGCCAAAGGCAAAGCCGGTAAGGGGCATGCCGCCCACAGCACCTTGTTCAATGGCCCATGTCACCGCCTGCGCGTGACCTTCTTCCAAAAGAATACGCGGCACCATGGCGGAGATGCCAAAGCCAAGATTGGCGGTCTGGCCGCGCCTGAGCTCCATCGCGGCACGCCGCGCGATGACCTTTTCCACGCCATGTTCGGCAAGGCTGAAACTGTCCCAGGGGCGCATGATCTCGCCCGAAATCGCAGGGTCATATTGGGTTTCGGTGGTCTGTTTCTGGTCGGGGGCCACGACGATCAGATCGACCAGATGGCCGGGCACGTGCACGTCATGGGGCCGTAGGCTACCCGCCGCCGTCATCCGCTTGACCTGCGCGATAACCAGCCCGCCGTGGTTACGCGTGGCGATGGCCTGATCGAGGCTGCCTAGATAGGCGCCTTCGTGTTCATAGGTCAGGTTACCGCGTTCATCGGCGGTCGTCGCGCGAATGATGGCAACATTGGGCACGATGTTGGGGAAATGCAGCCATGTCTCGCCGCCGAAATCCGCGCGCTGCACAATCGGCGCGGCAGCACCGCGCGCGTTCATCGCGCAGCCCTCGCGCCGCGGATCTACGAAGGTATCAAGACCCACCTTGGTGATCACGCCGGGGCGGCGGGCGGCCACATCGCGGTGCATGTCGAACATGATGCCCGAGGGCATGTTATAGGCGGCGATCCGATCCTCGACGATCATGCGCCAGATCTCGGGCATGGGCAGGTTCGATGGCCCCGACGGGTAGCTGCCCGCGATCACGCGCGCCAAAAGCCCATCCTGCGCGATATGGTCAATGCCTTTGACGCCATACATATCGCCCGCCGCGATGGGGTGGAGCGTGGTCAGGCCCCTTGGATGCCCTTCGGCTCGGAAACGCTCACCCAGCGCCTTGAGAACCGCATCTGGACAGCCCAGCGCCGATGAAGAAGAAACGGTCACAACCGCCCTATCGGGAATGCGCGCGACGGCCGCGGCGGCGCTGACATGCTTGCCCATCGCTCAGACCCCGCCGTAATCGACCGGAGTGCGCTGGCCGGTCTTGGCGGCCTTGGCAACGACGGCGGCAACGGCCAGCGACTTGATCCCGTCGATCCCGTCGGCGGCGGGCCGCCCTTGGCCGCGCATCGCGGCATGGAAATGATCCATCGCGCGGGCATAGAGGTTGTGGTCGGAAAAACCGATCTCCTCCTCGCCCGAGGCGGTGCGCAGCGTGATCTGCCCGATGGGGCGCTGCGTCATCACGTTGCGCGCGATGATCGCGCCCTTGGTGCCGTAAATTTCCAGCCCCGTTTGCGCATGGGCATGGGTAAAGCTTTCATGTGCCATGACCATCGCCCCCGAAGGCATGGTCCAGACCGACATGCAGCTATCCTCAACCCCTTTGCCAAGGCCCGATTCCGCGTCGATGGCGACCACATCCACCGGGTCTTCGCCCAAGTGAAAGCGCACGGTATCGGCGTCATGGACCACGATATCGGGAATGACACCGCCACCCGCCGCCGGATTGTCGAGGCGCCAGCCCTGCAACACCGGGGGCAGGTAGACGGCGTGAAACACCCGCACGCTCAGCACATCGCCGATACGCCCGGCTGCGACCGCCTCACGGATCGCCAAATGCGAGCCTGCGTTGCGCAGGTGATGGTTGGTGCCAAAGACCACACCCGCCGCATCCGCTGCACGCACCATGGTAACGGCATCGGCAACACTCATCGCCAAGGGCTTTTCACACAGCACATGCTTGCCTGCGGCAATGGCCGCCATGGCTTGGGCGAAGTGCTTTTCATTAGTGGTCGAGATATAGACGGCATCCAAATCATCAGCGGCCAGCATCGCATCCAGATCGTCATACCCATGCGCGATGCCATGTTCGGCGGCGTAGCTTTTGGCGCGATCCGCGCTTGAACTGAGGACCGAGCGGATATCACCGCCCGCCCCGCGAATAGCCCCGATCATGTGACCCGCCGCGATATTGCTCGCGCCGATCAATCCCCATCGCATGGCAGAATTCCCCCCTTTGGCGATCCGCGCACGAATCGTGAGCCGGGTTTCCGGCCCTGTTTCCAGAATTATTGGATCGTTCCAATTTTCTTGTCAACAAAACAATTCAATGACACGGCGCACGTTAAAAATGAATGATGTCAGTTATTTGATGTAGTTCCGACCAGCGCGCGCTTGGCACTGGCCGGAACCAACCGCGCAATCTTCAATGATCGCTTGGCACGGGCGGCGTGCCGTGGGTGTGGAAGGTCTCGATCGTCTTCAGACCCCAGGCTTGGCCCTTTTTCCGCTCTGTCTCGGTCCAGACGACAGGCGCATGATCGGGCGCAAGGATCAGCCGCGCGCCGGCATTGGCCAGTTCCACCCGATTGCCCGCAGGCTCCCACACGTAAAGGAAAAAGGTGCCTTGGATCGCGTGCTTATGCGGGCCGGTTTCGATATGCACGCCGTTTTCCAAAAAGATATCGGCGGCGCGCAAGATGTCCTCGCGCTGATCGGTGGCATAGGTGACATGGTGCAGCCGCCCATCGCCGCGACCATGTTCCTCGGTGCAGGCAAGATCATAGGTCTTGTTGTTGACCGTGAACCAACAGCCGCCCACGCGACCATTGTCGAGCTGGATCATCTCGGTCACGCGGCTACCCAGACAGGTCTCCATGAAACGGCGGAACTCGGATACATCGGTGGCCAGCAGGTTCAGGTGGTCGAGCCTGCGGGGGCTGGCCCCTTGCGCGGTGAATTTTGAGGCCATGTTCTTGAGCGCGGGGCGGTCGCCCGCCTTGGGTTCGGCGCGGCGGGTATCGTAGTAAAGCTCGAAGATGTGGCCAAACGGATCCTCGAACCGGAAGGCGCGGCCATGGCCGGGGTCGTCATCGAACCAGCCATGCGTCTTGTAGCCTGCCGCGGTGATGGCGGCGATGCGCCGCTCCAGCGCCTCGGGGCTAGCCGCACGGTAGCCGATATGACCCACCCCAGTGGTGTGATGACGCGTCAGCTTGAGTGTATGGAACTCGTAATCATCCCATGCGCGCAGCCATGCGCTATGGCCATCGACCAAGGACGCCTTCAGCCCATAGATCCGCGTGAAGAAATCGAGGCTTTCCTCGAAACGATCCGTGTAGATCTCGACATGGCCGAGATGGGCAACATCGCTCATGGTTCCGCTCTCCCCCTTGAAGCTTGGCTTTTGGTCCGGGGTCACGATGCGCTGCCGGAGCCACGATTTCCAGCCGCAATTTCAGCGCCGCCGGGCTGTGTTCAGTTCACGCGCTGCCACTGCTGGCGTTGACAAA
The DNA here is from genome assembly GCA_027592105.1 of Pseudomonadota bacterium. Lineage (GTDB taxonomy): Bacteria > Pseudomonadota > Alphaproteobacteria > Rhodobacterales > Rhodobacteraceae > Roseicyclus. The sequence goes on from JAQCLA010000022.1 coordinate 16,981, forward strand.
TGCCCATGACGCAGCCCGATACGACAAGGGTATCGCCCCGCGTCTCCATCCGCGAATTGAAGGTGCGGTCATTGCGCGGGTCCCAGATGCGGCCGTCGCGCCATTGCCCCTCGCCTTCTGGCATCATCGCCCAGATCATCTGCCGCCCGGTATGAGGATAGGGCTGTTCACGCCCCGCCTGATCGCGCGCGCGCAGGATCGTGCCGCAAAGCGCACCGCCTTGGCAGGGGGCGATGCTGACCTCCAGATAGCCTTGATCGGTGGGTTCGGTCCGCCACAGCCCTTGTGCGCTATCGGCCAAGGCAAGGGTGGGGAAAAGAACGCTCAATAGCGCAAGGCCGCAGCGGCCGAACTTTGTGTGGGTCATCTCAACGCCTCCGTAAACACAAAACACAAGATGGGCTGGCCCGGCTGCGCCGAGAGAAAGGCCAGCACCGCTATCCATGGTCAGCATGCCCATGTCAGTGCATCCCCGCGACGGGCCGAAAGCCACCCCGCCACCAGATCGGCCCAACGCGGTGCAAGCGGCGCGAGGGCCAAGGCGATCCAGCCCAGCATGGCAAAGGGGTTGGCGATGGTAAAAAGGGTATCGGCACGCATGGCGGGTTCCGCGGTGATCATAACATCTGGACAGCGTCAACATAAACTAAGCTTGTGATCTTGACGCCGGTAAGATAGTCTTTGCGCAATGACGCCACACGGAGCATGATCTTGCCACCAGAAGGGAAAAAACCCGGCTATCACCACGGCGATCTGCGCAACGCGCTGCTGGCTGCGGGCGAGGCGGAGTTGGCACAATCAGGTCTGGCGGGATTTTCGCTGCGCAAGGTGGCGGCGCGCGCGGGCGTCAGCCATTCGGCCCCTGCGCATCATTTCGGCGATTTGGCGGGGTTGATCGATGCGCTGGCAGTGCGCGGATTCGACCAGCTTTTGGCCAAGATGCAGGCGCGCGAGGCCACAGCCCCCGATGATGCCGGGGAACGGCTGGTCGCCTCGGGCCTTGGTTATCTGGAATTCGCGGCCGCGCATCCGGCGGTTTTTCGGCTGGTTTTCGGCACGCCGATGCGGGCGAACTCCAGCGCTGATCTGCGTGCCGGGGCCGCGCGCGCCTATGACCATCTCGCGGCGTTGGTGGCATCACTGCCGGGCGCACCCGGCGCTGATGATCCCGCCCTGCGTGCCGAGGTGATGGGCTATTGGGCGCAGGCCCATGGTTTTGCCGAACTTCTGCTTTCTGGGCATATCTGCGGCGACGCGGGTGCGCGGATCGACGATCAAGCGCGAGAGACCCTGTTTCGCGAGGCTTTTTCGCGCAGGCGCTCAGGTGCGGCAACGCGCTGACGCGCTGGCCTTGCGCCGGATCAGATGCAGGCCGTCGCGTCAGGCATCGAGGCCTCGACCCTTTGCAAAGCCCATCGCGCGATCTGGCCGCCGGCAATCCGATATGCTTTATCAGCCGAGACTTTCACGCGACGACGGCTATATGCGCGTGACGGACCGATTAAAGGGGGCAGAAATATCATGGCGATCACTCATCTCAAGCGTGGCAAGCCCGAGGCGGAGCGGGCAGAGGATGACGCGAAGGTGCGCGTGAGCGTCGAGGGGTTCTTGGCCGACATCGCCGCGCGCGGGGATGGGGCGGTGCGG
>JAQCLA010000319.1 GCA_027592105.1 Pseudomonadota bacterium
CCAATCCAATATCCGCGCCGTGACATCGGCACTCAGCGCCGGGCTGACGATATCGCCTGCGATCACATGAGCAGAGGGGTCGGCCCCTGCGGCGGGCATCTCCAGCGCGGCCAAGCTGACGGGTCCACCCCAGCGCGCCATCGCCGCGCGCGTGGCACTGGCTGAAACGACCTGATCCGCATCCGAAAACACCACCAGCGCAGGCTGCATCGCTTGGCCCAGATCGCGCCCCCGCATCTCGCGCAAAAGCGTGCCGAGCGTCACCGCCGCCCCAATCGGATAGCGCGTCGTCCAATGCGCGGCTTGGGCGTCATTCAGCGGGGTGAATTCCCGCTCCGCCCCCGCAACGAGCGGCGCCCATGCCCGGGCATAGGGCCATTCGAGCAAGACACCCGCCGGATTGGCGAGCGCGAAATTGGGGGCCACGAACACCACCCCCGCCACATCGCGCGCCATGTCTGGTTCGGTCATCGCCCAAGCGGCCAGCGTGCCGCCCGTCGAGGTGCCGATGACGATCACGCGCTCACCCACGCGGCGCGCAATCTCCAAGAAAAGCGCGGTATCATCCAGCCAATCGCCCGCGCGCGGCGCGGCCATCGCCGCACCATCGCGCCCGTGGCCCGACAGCCGCGCAAAGACCAAATTTGCACCCAGCGCGCGCGCCACATCGTCGGGCACAGGGCGGATTTCCTCGGGGCCTGCGGAAAACCCGTGCAGATACAAGATCGACAGCGGCGTGACGTCCCCCGCCGCACCCGCCCAAATGATCCGCGCCGCGTCACCGGGGCGAATATCGTCAAACGCCCCCTCGCGTTCGGCAAGAAAGCTGGCCGGATCGTCGATCACGGGCAGGTCGCCCATCACGACCCGCTCGCGCGGCAAAAGCCAGAAGATAACCGCCAGCGTTGCCACCGCGCCGATCAGCCAACCAAGCAATCGCAAAACTCTACGCATTGGCCAAAACCTCCGCCACGGCGCGTGTGATGGTGGCAAGGCACCCCGGATCGGAAAAGCGGTGATCGGCACCCTTGACCAGTTCCAGCCGGATATCGCCCCCCTCCAGATGATCCAAAAGCCGCATCGCCACCGCCACAGGCACATCGGCATCGGCCGTGCCTTGCAGCATCCGCACCGGCATATCGAGCCTGAGGGGCGCGCGCAGCACAAGCTGATCGCGCCCATCATCGATCATGCGGCGCGTGATGATCATCGGCGCGCCATAGTCGGATTCCAGCGCGACGCGGCCCTCTGCCATACAGGCTTGGCGCTGTGCATCGCTCCATTCGGCCCACATCCCATCCTCGGTGAAATCGGGCGCCGCGGCGATGGTGACCAGCCCCGCCAGCCGTTCTTGCATCCGTTTGGCGATCAACAGGCTGATCCAGCCCCCCATCGACGAGCCGACCAAAACCTGTGGCCCCTCGGTCAGCGCGGTGATCGCAGCGGCCGCATCCTCGGCCCAATCCCCGATGCAGCCATCGGTGAAATCGCCACTGCTTCGCCCATGCCCCGAATAATCGAAGCGCAAAAATGCCCGGCCCTGCACGCGTGCCCAATCCTCGAGGTAGACCGCCTTGGTCCCCGCCATATCCGAGCGCAAACCGCCCAGAAACACCACGCCCGGCCCCTGCCCATCATGGCGGTGATAGGCCAATCGCCGGCCCGCCCCCGTTTCGAGATATTGCACCATGCCGCGCCCCTTTTGCACAAACCCTGCGCCAGCGCGCCGCGCGGGGCAATCCAAAACCCGCCCAACGGGTCGTTGACTTCGCAACGTCACCCCGCCAGAAAGCGCGCACGACATACCCGCAACCGGGCGTTCAGTAGGCGCCAAACCGACGAGGAGGCCCATAGATGGCCCAGATCACACTCACCTTCCCCGATGGCAACACGCGCGACTACCCCGCGGGCATCACGCCCGGCGCGGTCGCCGCCTCCATTTCCAAATCGCTGGAAAAAGCCGCGATTTCGGCCAGCGTGAACGGCGTGCATTTCGACCTGCAATGGCCAATTGAAGCGGATGCTTCGATTGCGCTGCACACGATGAAAGACGCAGCCCAAGCGCTCGAACTCATCCGCCACGACCTTGCCCATATTATGGCGCGCGCCGTGCAAGAGATTTGGCCCGATGTGAAGGTGACCATCGGCCCCGTCATCGAAAACGGCTGGTACTACGATTTCGACCGCACCGCGCCCTTCACCCCCGAAGACCTTGGCCAGATCGAAGCCAAGATGCGCGAGATCATCAATCGCCGCGATCCCGTCACCACCGAGATATGGGAGCGTGAGCGCGCGATCAAATACTACGAGGCCAACAACGAACCCTACAAGGTCGAGCTGGTCGGCATGATCCCCGAGGGGCAGCCGATCCGCATGTATTGGCACGGCCACTGGCAAGATATGTGCCGTGGCCCGCATCTGGCCCATACCGGCCAAGTGCCCGCCGATGCCTTCAAGCTGATGAGCGTGGCAGGTGCTTATTGGCGCGGCGACTCGAGCCGCCCCATGCTGCAACGCATCTATGGCGCGGCCTTCCAGAACCGCGACGACCTCAAGGCGCATCTGACCTTTCTGGAAGAGGCCGAAAAGCGCGACCACCGCCGCTTGGGCCGCGAGATGAACCTCTTCCACATGCAAGAAGAGGCGCGCGGCCAGATCTTTTGGCACCCCAATGGTTGGACCATCTACACCACGCTGCAAGACTATATGCGCCGCCAACAGACGCGCGGCGGCTATGTCGAGGTGAACACGCCCCAAGTCGTCGACCGCAAGCTGTGGGAAGCGTCGGGCCATTGGGAAAAATACCAAGAAAACATGTTCATCGTCGAGGTGGACGAAGAACATGCCCGCGAAAAGGCCGTGAATGCGCTCAAGCCCATGAACTGCCCCTGCCATGTACAGATCTTTAACGTCGGCCTCAAATCCTACCGCGATCTGCCCCTGCGGATGGCCGAGTTTGGATCGTGCAACCGCTACGAGCCCTCGGGCGCGCTGCACGGCATCATGCGCGTGCGCGGCTTTACCCAAG
>JAQCLA010000023.1 GCA_027592105.1 Pseudomonadota bacterium
CAGGTTCGGGAACTCTTGGCCCCACATCGCCGCGCGCACCGCATCCACATCGGTGGTGCCTGCTTCGGTCACGGCGTTTACCCACATATTGAAGCCGATGTAATGGGCCTCCATCGGGTCGTTGGTGGGTCGTGCGGTGTCACCGATGAAAGCGTGCCAGGCTTCGATGAAGGCTTCGTTTTCCGACGTGTCAGCCGACATGAAGTAATTCCACGCCGCGAGGTGACCGACCAGCCGCGAGGTATCGAGGCCCGAGAGTTCCTCCTCCCCGACCGAGAAGGCGACAACGGGGATATCATCAGCGCTGACACCTTGGGCTGCCAGCTCGGTGTAAAAACCGATATTGGCGTCACCATTGATGGTCGAGATCACGCCGACCTGTTCGCCACCCGCACCCAGCGCCACAACATCGGACACGATCGTGGACCAGTCGCTATGGCCGAAGGGAGTGTAGTTGACGAAGATATTCTCGGGCGCGATGCCCTTGGACAGCAGATAGGCCTCGAGGATCGCATTGGTCGTGCGCGGATAGACGTAGTCGGTGCCCAGAAGCGCGAAGCTGGTCACGCCTAGTTCTTCGAGGAAGTAATCGACCGCAGGGATCGCCTGTTGGTTCGGTGCTGCGCCCGTGTAGAACACATTGCGCGAGCTTTCTTGCCCTTCGTACTGCACAGGGTAGAACATCAGCCCGTTGAGTTCCTCCAGAACCGGCAGAACCGATTTACGGCTGACCGATGTCCATGCGCCGAAGATCACATCGACCTCGCTGACGGTCAGAAGTTCACGCGCGCGTTCGGCGAACAGTGGCCAGTCCGAGGCCGGGTCGACAACGACGGCTTCGATTTGGCAGCCCAAAAGCCCACCGGCGGCGTTTTGCTGTTCGACGAGCATCAGCATCACGTCACGCAGCGTGGTTTCCGAGATCGCCATGCTGCCCGAAAGCGAATGCAGAACGCCCACCTTGATGGGGCAATCGGCCAAGGCAGGGGTCGAGAGCAAGGCCAATGCCGTGGCTGATGCGAGGAGAGGTTTGAAAGCCATAATACGCAGTTTCCCTAGGTTGCGCTGCGCGTCACGGGTGCGAAGCCTTGCATTTGCAAGTGTTTCGCGCCATTTGGATCGGGCAGCAGTTCATGTTGTGACTGCCCGGCTGTTTCTTTCTTCCACGATTGGCGCAGCCGGGCGGTGTTCGCGCCGGGCTTGGACCGGCGGCTTCAAGCTGTCGATCTCGGCGTCGGTTCAGCAAGCCCCCGGCCCGTCGAAATCTTCTTTGCGATCTCGCCCCAAGGTTTGCTGCAAATTTTTTGGGCAAGTTGGACGCTGCTGATCAAAAATGCGGCGCGCTGCACTTTCGCGCTTGGGGTTGCGGCAAAGTTTTTGGGTTGTTCACGGAATCATCGCCGCCGACAGATTGCCCGCGGTCAGCGTTTTTGTGTCAGGCAAGGCGCGTATTTGGATTGGCCGCATGGTAAACTGCTTCGGTAATGCCTTGCTTGGGCCGCTTCGGTGCGCGGCATCTCGCCTCGCTTTAGGGCCATGATCGCTGTGGACCTCTCCCTAATTGTGTACTATTGCATACCAAACTTTTGAGCCCATGGGGACTGCCATGACCGACCAGACGACACCCGATATCATTATCACCAAAGTCGACGAAGCGCCCGAGCTGGCCTCGGCCTCGCTTTTGCCGATTGTCCGTAGCTTTGCCGCTGCCGCCGGCGTCAGAATCGGCATGCGCGATATTTCGCTGGCTGGCCGGATTTTGGCGTCTTTCCCCGAGTATTTGCGCGAAGATCAGCGTATTTCGGATGACCTCGCGATCCTTGGCGATCTGGTCAAGACGCCCGAGGCCAATGTCGTCAAGCTTCCCAATATCTCGGCCTCGGTGCCCCAGCTTGTCGCCGCGATCCAAGAGTTGCAGGGCCAAGGCTACGCCGTGCCGGATTTCCCCGAAGCGCCCGCCAGTGACGCCGAGAAAGCCGCCCGTGCAAAATACGATGCGATCAAGGGCTCGGCGGTGAACCCGGTGCTGCGCGAAGGCAATTCCGACCGCCGCGCGGCAAAGGCCGTCAAAGCCTATGCACAAGCCAATCCGCATCGCATGGGCGATTGGTCAGCCGACAGCAAGACCCGCGTCGCCTCCATGCCTGCGGGGGATTTTCGTTCGAACGAGAAATCATCGACCCTGCCAAAGGCGGCAACGGCGAAGATCGTGCTCAAGACTGCCGATGGCGCCCAGCATGTGCTGAAAGAAGGCGTCAGCTATCCGGCGGGAACGGTCGTGGATGCGACCTACATGGATGCCAAGGCATTGCAGGATTTTCTTGCCGCCGAGATCGACCGGACCAAGGCCGAGGGCGTGCTCTTCTCGCTGCATCTGAAAGCCACGATGATGAAGGTTTCGGACCCGATCATCTTTGGCCATGGTGTGCGCGCCTATCTCGCCCCCGTCTTTGCCGCGTTCGGCGACAAGATGGCAGCCTTGGGCGTGAACCCCAACTCGGGGCTTGGCGATCTGCTTGAGCGCGTTAAGGGCGATGCGCAGATCATGGCGGCGATCGATGCCTGCATGGCCGCGCGCCCGCCGCTCTATATGGTCGATAGTGACCGGGGCATCACCAACCTGCATGTGCCATCCGACGTGATCATCGACGCCTCGATGCCCGCCCTGATCCGCGCCGGCGGTAAAGGCTGGGGGCCGGATGGTAAGGAACACGACGCCGTGTGCGTCATCCCCGATGATTCCTATGCGCCGGTCTATGACGAGACGATCAAGTTCTTCAAAGAGCATGGCAAGCTGAACCCCGCGACTGCAGGTACTGTCCAGAATATCGGCCTGATGGCGCAAAAGGCCGAGGAATACGGCAGCCATCCCACGACATTTGAAATCGCACAGGCCGGTGTGGTGCAGATGATCCTCGATGATGGCACCGTGCTACACGAACATGCGGTGGCGGTCGGCGATATCTGGCGTTCGGCCTCCACCCGAAAGGCCCCGATCGAGGATTGGGTGAACCTCGCCATCGACCGCCAGCGCGCCGAGGGGTGCCGGGCGATCTTCTGGCTCGATGAAACCCGCGCGCATGATGCCGAGCTGATCGCCTATGTGAAGCCGATCCTTGCGGCCAAGGGCGTGGCGCATCTGTTCGAGATCATGGCCCCGCGCGAGGCCACCCGCGCAAGTTTCGAGACCATCACCGAAGGCAAGACCTGCATCGCCATCACCGGCAATGTGCTGCGCGATTACCTGACCGATCTGTTCCCGATCCTCGAACTGGCGACCTCGGCCAAGATGCTGTCCATCGTCAAGCTGATGCAGGGCGGCGGGCTGTTCGAGACAGGCGCGGGCGGCTCGGCGCCGAAGCATGTGCAGCAGCTTCAAGGTGAAAACCACCTCCGCTGGGATAGCTTGGGCGAATTCTGCGCGCTGGGTGAAAGCTTCAAGTTTCTGGCCGATACCAAGGGCAACGAACAGGCCCGCGTGCTGGGCAATGCGATTGATACCGCAACCCAAGGTGTGCTGGATCACGACCGCTCGCCGGGCCGCAAGGCGGGCGAGCCTGACAACCGCGACAGCCATTATTGGTTTGCCCGCTACTGGGCCGAGGCGATGGCCGCCCAAAGTGATGATGCCGCTCTCGCCGCCCATTTCGCACCGATCGCCACGGCACTGGCCGAGAAGGAGGCCACGATCTTGGCTGAACTACATGCCACCCGTGGCCAAGCCGTGGATACGGGCGGCTATTACCACAATGACCCGGCCAAGACGGCCGCGATCATGCGCCCATCAGCCACGATGAATGCCATCATCGGCTGATCTGCGCATTGGCTGACACGACGAAAGCCCCGGCAGCTTGCCGGGGCTTTTTTCATTGGTCGGGGTTATCGCTGCGGCAGGGGGATGACCATGCCGTCATGGCCGATATCAAGAGCGCCTTGCCAAGTTTCGCGCACCGCTTCTGCCCAATCGGCAGGACCAAAGGCCGGATCATCCGCCGGGACCAAGTGATGCAGCACCAGCCGCCCGACACGGGCCTGATGCGCGATCATGCCTGCCTCGGCTGCGGTGGAGTGGCTGGAATTGATATGCTTGCGGAGCTTGTCGCCCCCGTTGCTGCGCGCGACCAACGCATCGACACCGGCAGGCAAAAGCGCCTCATGGACCAGCACATCGGCACCTTGGGCGAAATCCGCCAAGGGCGGAAAGAATCGCGTATCGGCCGAGAACACGACAGATGCGGCCGCATCGAATCGCAATGCGAAACAGTCGGTCACGGGTGGGTGTTCGACGCGCAAGGCGCTGACGCAGATGCTGCCCGTGTCGAGAACACGGCCCGGCCCGTATTCGGTGATTTCGACCAAGTCGGACAGCGGTATCCGCCCCTCGTCACGCACGCGGATATCACAGTCGAAGGCCAAGGAGGCCAAGAATCCTTCCCAAAGCGCGCCTGTGCCCGCTGGCCCGTAGATGCGCAAAGGTCGGTTCAGGCCGGTGGTCCAAGCCGTATGGACCAGCCCGCCCAGCTCGAGCACATGATCGGAATGCAGATGGGTGATGAAGATCAGCGATAGCTGCCGCAGATCAAGACCCGCATTGACCGCCGCACGGGTCACCCCAAGGCCGCAATCCACGATGATCGGCTGACCATGCAGCCACAATAAGCTTGCCGTCGGCATCGGCCCGCCAGGGCGCACCGCAGGGCCACCCTTGGTGCCAAGCAAGATCAAGCGGTCGGGTTCCATGCGCGCCCCTCCAAGTTCCGGCAAATGCAGCACGCGCCAAGCCGTAGGGCAAGCCTGTCTTGACCATCATCGCAAATATCAAGGGATTATAGGGGGTTTTGGTGGAGCCTAGGGGGATCGAACCCCTGACCTCTTGCATGCCATGCAAGCGCTCTCCCAGCTGAGCTAAGGCCCCATTTTCAAGGGACTTGGTCCCTTCCGAGTGGTCGGCGGTGTAAGCGAGGGCGGTAGCGGGTGCAAGGGAAAATTATGCTTTTCCCGGCACTATTCACCGCCCTCGGTGGTTGTCAGACGTGCTCGCCGCGTGCGGCAAGATCAGTCGTCGTCGCTGGGGCTGGCGACATCGGCAAGGTCGTCAAGTGCGACCGTATCGCCGTCATCGTCATCGTCCAGCACATCATCATCATCGATTTCGACATCGGCATCATCATCGATCTCGATATCGTCATCGAGAACCAGATCATCATCCTCTTCGATGACGACCTCCTTCGCGACCTTTTTGTCGGCTTTGCTCGCGACAAGGCCACGGCCCGGCTTGGCGGCGTCGAGATCGACAACCTCACCGGTGTAGGGGCTGATGATGGGCTTGCGGTTCAAGTCGTAGAACCGTTTGCCGGTCGTGGGACAGACGCGTTTGACGCCCCATTCCTCTTTGGGCATGAAACCCCCTTCAAAGAAGTCTTCGGTATCGCTGGATGCGGTCCTCTGCCATAGTAGCGTGATGCTGTAAACCCCGTATGCTTGGCTGCTGCCGCCGCTTGCTCAGGACTGTCCATCCGGTGACGAAGAAACGCCCCTCGACCCATGTTCTGCCCGGCGATCCGCCGGTCGAGATTTCGCTCAAGCCTTCGGCGCGCGCGACGCGTTTCAGCTTGCGCGTTTCGCGTGCAGACGGGCGCGTGAGCCTATCATTGCCGCTCTGGGCACCCGAGAGCGAGGCCTTGGCTTTCCTGCGCGATCGCGAGGGATGGTTGCGCGGGCATCTGGAAAATGCAGCCCGCCCGCAGCATGCGAGAATCGGGGCTTGGGTGCCGATCTGCGGCACGCCGCGCGAGGTGGTCGCCGCCCCGACACGCGCCACCCGCTTTCGCGATGGCCGCATCGAAGTGCCCAACAGCCCGCGCACAGGCCCGCGCATTCGCGCGCTCTTGGGTGCATTGGCGCGTGAGCGGCTGACACAGGCCGCACAGACCCATGCCGCCACCTTAGGGCGCAGCCACCAGCGCATCACGCTGCGCGACCCACGCAGCCGCTGGGGGAGCTGTTCGTCTCGGGGGGATTTGATGTTTTCTTGGCGACTGATCATGGCACCACCCGCCGTGCTGGATTACGTCGCCGCACATGAGGTGGCCCATCTGGCCGAGATGAACCATTCCGCCGCCTTTTGGCGGGTTTGCGCGCGCCTCAGACCCGATTACGAGATTCATCGCGCATGGCTCAAACGCCATGGGGCGGAATTGCTGGCTTGGCGATTCGATACGGCGCAGGAGGAGCGATGATGCAGATGAACCCGCGCCCGACCGAGACAGGCGCCGCGGTGGCCCATGACAGGGTCTATCGCGCGCTGAGATCACGCATCATGCATGGTGAGGTGGGCCCGGGCCAAGCGATGACGCTTCGCGGTCTGGGGGCGGAATTCGGCGTCTCCATGACACCTGCACGCGAAGCGGTGCGCCGGCTGGTCAGCGAAGGGGCGCTGTTCTTGTCCAGCTCGGGCCGCGTCTCGACGCCCGAGCTGTCAAATGAGCGGATCGAGGAGTTGGCGGCACTGCGCGCGCTCTTGGAGCCGGAACTGGCCACCCGCGCGCTGCCCCGCGCGCACCCCGCGCTGATCGAGCGGATGGAGGCGATCAACGCCACCATCGGGCAGGCGATCGCGCGGCGCGATGCGGTGGCCTATATCCGGCGCAATCTGGAATTTCACCGCACGCTTTATCTGCGGGCGCAGGCACCGGCGATGCTGGCTTTGACCGAAACCGTCTGGCTGCAGCTTGGCCCCACCATGCGCGCGCTTTACGGGCGCTTGAACCGGACGGAATTGCCGCAGCATCACCGCTTGATCGTGGCAGCCCTCAAGGCGGGGGACGAGCCGGGGTTGCGGCTGGCCGTGCGGGCCGATGTGACGCAAGGACTGCGGTTATTGGCGGGGTAGGACCGGGGGCGCTGCCCCCGGACCCCCGGGATATTTTCAAAACAGAGAAGGGGGTTAGCCCCATTTAGGAATGGATCGGCCCGTCGCCGCAGGCGAGTGCCGCCTCGCGCACCGCCTCCGAGTAGGTGGGATGCGCGTGGCAGGTCATGGCGAGGTCTTGGGCGGAGGCGCCGAATTCCATCGCGACGCAGATTTCGTGGATCAGGTCACCCGCCATCGGGCCGATGATATGCGCGCCCAAGATGCGGTCGGTCTCCTTGTCGGCGAGGATTTTCACGAAACCATCGCCCGCGAAATTCGCCTTGGCCCGGCCGTTGCCCATGAAGGAGAATTTGCCGACCTTGTAGGTGCGGCCTTCGGCTTTCAGGGTTTCTTCGGTCGCGCCGACCGATGATACCTCGGGGTGGGTGTAGATCACGCCGGGGATGACGCCATAGTTCACATGACCATGACGGCCCGCCAGCACCTCGGCCACGGCCATGCCTTCATCCTCGGCCTTGTGGGCGAGCATCGGGCCGGTGATCGCGTCGCCGATAGCGTAGATGCCTTTGATATTGGTGGCATAATGGCTGTCGGTGGCGATCTGGCCGCGGTCGGTCATGCTTACGCCGAGCGCCGCGAGGCCAAGGCCATCGACATAAGGTTTGCGGCCCGTGGCGACGAGGACGGTGTCGGCGTCGACGGTGTGGGTGCTGTCATCCTTGCGCAGCTTGTAGGTGACGGTGGCTTTGCCCTTGGCCGTTTCCACGCCTTGCACGGCGGCGCCCAACGTGAAGCCAAGCCCTTGTTTTGCAAGGATGCGTTGGAAGTTCTTTGACACTTCCGCGTCCATGCCAGGGGTGATGTGGTCGAGGAATTCGATCACCTGCACCTCGGCGCCCAGACGGGCATAGACCGAGCCAAGCTCAAGCCCGATCACACCTGCGCCGATGACGACCAGTTTCTTGGGGATCTTGGGCAGCGACAGTGCGCCCTCGGAGGTGACGACGATCTTTTCGTCGATCTCGATGCCCGGAAGGGTCGCAGGGGTGGAACCCGTTGCGATGATGATGTTTTTTGTCTCATAGGTGGTATCGCCGACCTGCACCTTGCCTGGTGTGGGGATGGCACCCCAGCCTTTGAGCCAGTCGATCTTGTTCTTCTTGAACAAAAATTCGATGCCCTTGGTGTTCTGGCCGATCACATCGTCCTTGTAGGCGAGCATCTGTTTCCAATCGACCGAAGGCGCTTTGCCCATCAGCCCCATTTTCGCGAAATTATGTTCCGCTTCATGGAGTTGGTGGGAGGCATGCAAGAGCGCCTTGGAGGGGATGCAGCCGATGTTGAGGCAGGTGCCGCCCAGCGTTTCGCGCCCTTCGACGACAGCGGTTTTCAGGCCCAGCTGCGCGCAGCGGATGGCGCAGACATAGCCGCCGGGGCCGGAACCGATGATGATGACGTCATAGCTGGACATGGTGTCCTCCTGTCGAGTTCTGCCGTCACAGGGCGTACACACCCTGTACACAGGCTGTACATATCGCGGTTACGCTGCTCCGCCAAAAAGCGCGGCGAGCAGCATGATGAGGGTCGCCAGAAAACCCACGGCCCAGATCAGGCTGCGCCACGGCACAAGCCCTTGGGCATAGGCCGGGATGAACAGGACGCGCGAGATCAGGTAGGCATGGGCGCAGGCTTGGGTGAGCGCGCTGGAGCGATCCGATAGCGTGACGACCACGACCGCGATACCAAACAGGATCAGCCCCTCGAAATGGTTGTTCATCGCGCGCTGCAGGCGACCGGCGACGCCTGTCAGCTCAATCTTCTGGTCGCGCGGGCCCATGGCGGCCTTGGCCCCTGCCTGTGCGTTGCCGGCGACGGAGTAGAGCGTGATCTGCACATATTGCAGCAGGGCCGCGAGGGTGAGGATGTAAAGTTCGGTGGTCATGGGGTGCTCTCCGGTTTGCCGGGCTGAAGCCCGGCCTACGGTGCATTAGGGGCGGTAGGCCGGGCTTCAGCCCGGCCCGCCATTACAGATCCATCAACAACCGGCGCGGATCTTCGAGGGCTTCTTTCACCCGCACAAGGAAGGTCACCGCGCCTTTGCCGTCCACGATACGGTGGTCATAGCTGAGTGCCAAATACATCATCGGGCGGATCACAACCTGGCCATTGATCGCCATCGGGCGGTCTTGGATCTTGTGCATGCCCAAGATGCCCGACTGCGGCGGGGTCAGGATGGGCGAGGACATGAGCGAGCCATAGACGCCACCATTGGAGATGGTGAAGGTGCCGCCCTGCATCTCTGCCATCGAGAGCTTGCCGTCACGCGCGCGGCGGCCTTTCTCGGCGATGGCTTTCTCGATCTCGGCAAAGGACATGGTGTGGGCGTCGCGGATCACCGGCACGACAAGCCCGGTGGGGGTGCCGGCGGCCACGCCCATATGCACAAAGTTCTTATAGACGATATCATTGCCGTCGATCTCGGCATTCACCTCGGGCACTTCGCGCAGCGCGTGGACGCAGGCCTTGGTGAAGAAGGACATGAAGCCAAGTCGCACGCCGTGCTTTTTCTCGAAGTCATCCTTGTAGGCGTTCCGCAGCGCCATCACCTCGGTCATGTCGACCTCGTTATAGGTGGTGAGCATCGCGGCGGTATTCTGCGCATCTTTCAGGCGGCGCGCGATGGTCTGGCGCAAGCGGGTCATTTTCACCCGCTCTTCGCGCGCGGCATCCTCGGCCGGGGAGGGGGCGCGGGGCGCGCTGGCCATCGGTGCGGGTGCTGCGGCTTGCGGGGCAGAGGCGGCCTTCATCACATCTTCCTTCATGATCCGACCGTCGCGGCCGGTGCCTGTGATCTGAGCGGCGTCGATGCCTTTCTCGGTCATCATCTTTTGGGCCGAGGGGGCATGGGTGATATCTTTGCTTGCGCTGGCGGCAGCGGGCGCAGGGGCAGATGCGGCGGTCGAAGCGGCGACAGCGCCGCCGATCACGGCAAGCTTGCCATTGGCCTGCACCGTGGTGCCTTCGGCGGCGATGATGTCGCTCAAGATGCCGGCGGCGGGGCTTGGCACTTCGACCGAGACCTTGTCGGTCTCGAGCTCGCAGAGCATTTCATCCTGCGCGACGGTGTCACCGATTTTCTTGAACCATGTGGCAACCGTCGCCTCGGTCACGCTTTCGCCAAGCGTGGGGACCATGACATCAACGGCGGCGATGGCGGCGGCGGCTTTGGCAGGTGCGGCAGCCGGGGCAGGGGCGGCGGCCATGCCTTCGCCAAGGGTGGCCAAAAGCGCGTTGACGCCCACGGTTTCGCCCTCGGCCGCGACGATGGTGCCAAGGATGCCTGCGGCGGGGCTTGGCACTTCGACAGTGACCTTGTCGGTTTCCAACTCGCACAGCATTTCGTCAACCGCGACGGCCTCGCCGGGTTTCTTGAACCATGTGGCCACGGTGGCTTCGGTGACGCTTTCGCCCAAGGTGGGCACGCGAACTTCGATCGTCATGGTCATTACCCTTCGATGGTCAGCGCGTCATTCACGAGCGCGGTCTGTTGGGATTTATGCTGGCTGGCCAAGCCCGTCGCGGGCGAGGCCGAGGCTGCGCGGCCCACATAGCGCGGGCGGGTATGCTTGGCCCCGATCCGTGTCAGCACCCATTCGATATTGGGTTCGACAAAGGACCAAGCGCCTTGGTTCTTGGGCTCTTCCTGGCACCAGATGATCTCGGCGCCTTTGAAGCGCTCAAGCTCTTTCATCAGCGAATGGGCCGGGAAGGGATAGAACTGTTCCAGCCTGAGCAGGAAGATGTCGTTGATGCCACGCGCATCGCGTTCTTCGAGAAGGTCGTAATAGACCTTGCCCGAGCAGATGACGACGCGGCGGATCTTGCCATCCTTGGCGAGCACCGTGTCGTAATGGCCCTTTTCGGCATCATCCCACAGCACGCGGTGGAAGGAGGAGCCGGTGGTGAAATCGGCCGCATCCGAAATGGCCAGCTTGTGGCGCAGAAGCGATTTGGGCGTCATCAGCACAAGCGGCTTGCGGAAGCTGCGATGCAGTTGGCGGCGCAGGATGTGGAAGTAGTTGGCAGGCGTGGTGCAGTTGGCCACGATCCAGTTATCCTCGGCGCACATCTGCAGGAAGCGTTCGAGGCGCGCGCTGGAATGCTCGGGGCCCTGGCCTTCGAAGCCGTGGGGCAAGAGCATCACGAGGCCCGACATGCGTAGCCATTTGCGTTCGCCCGACGAGATGAACTGGTCGAACATGATCTGTGCGCCATTGGCGAAATCGCCGAACTGCGCCTCCCATAGGGTCAGGGCGTTGGGTTCGGCAAGGCTGTAGCCGTATTCGAAGCCCAAGACCGCGTATTCGGACAATGCGCTGTCGATCACCTCGAATTTCGCCTGCCCCTCGCGGATATTGTTGAGGGGGTAATAGCGATCTTCGGTGTTTTGATCGATCAGGCCGGAATGGCGCTGCGAGAATGTGCCGCGCGTGCTGTCTTGGCCTGCAAGGCGGACGGGGTAGCCCTCGGTCAGAAGCGAGCCAAAGGCCAGCGCCTCGGCGGTGGCCCAATCAAAGCCGGTGCCTGTGGTCAGCATCTCTTGCTTGGCTTCCAGCAGGCGCGTGACGGTCTTGTGCAGGTTGACACCATCGGGTGCGACGCTGAGCGCGCGGCCCACATCGGCCAGTGTTTCTGGCTTGATCGCCGTTTCGCCGCGCTGGTAGTCGGCGCCTTCGCGGTTCAGGTGCGACCAGCGGCCATCGAGCCAGTCTGCCTTGTTGGGCTTGTATTCCTTGCCGGCTTCGAACTCGGTGTTCAGGCGGGACTGAAAGGCGGCCTTGGCATCCTCGATCTCGCCTTCGGGGATCAGGCCGTCCTTGACCAGACGCTCGGTGTAAAGCTGGAGCGTGGTCTTGTGGGTCTTGATGCGCTGATACATCACCGGGTTGGTGAACATCGGCTCATCGCCTTCGTTATGACCGAAGCGGCGGTAGCAGAAGATGTCGAGCACGACATCCCGGCCGAATTTCTGGCGGAACTCGGTCGCGACACGGGCGGCATGGACCACGGCTTCGGGGTCGTCGCCATTCACGTGGAAAATGGGCGCTTCGACCATGAGCGCGATATCGGTCGGATAGGGGCTTGAGCGCGAGAAATGCGGCGCGGTGGTGAAACCGATCTGGTTATTGACCACGATATGCATGGTGCCGCCGGTGCGGTGGCCGCGGATGCCCGAAAGCTGGAAGCCCTCGGCCACGATGCCTTGGCCCGCAAAGGCCGCGTCACCATGAAGCAAAATCGCCATGACCGAGCGGCGGTCGCTATCACCAAGCTGGTCTTGCTTGGCGCGGACCTTGCCCAACACGACGGGGTTGACCGCTTCGAGGTGGCTGGGGTTGGCGGTCAGCGACAGGTGGACGGTGTTGCCGTCGAATTCGCGGTCCGAGCTTGCCCCGAGGTGGTATTTCACATCGCCCGAGCCATCGACATCTTCGGGTTTGAAGCTGCCGCCCTGGAATTCGTTGAAGATCGCGCGGTAGGGCTTGCCCATCACATTGGCCAGCACCGACAGGCGGCCGCGGTGGGGCATGCCGATGACGATCTCTTTCAGGCCCAGGGCGCCGCCGCGCTTGATGATCTGTTCCATCGCGGGGATCAGTGCCTCGCCGCCATCAAGGCCGAAGCGCTTGGTGCCCATGTATTTGACATGGAGGAATTTCTCGAAGCCTTCGGCCTCGACCAGCTTGTTGAGGATCGCTTTGCGCCCTTCGCGGGTAAAGGCGATTTCCTTGCCGTAACCCTCGATCCGCTCTTTGAGCCAAGCGGCCTGTTCGGGGTCGGAAATATGCATGTATTGCAGCGCGAAGGTGCCGCAATAGGTGCGCTTCACGATCTCGAGGATCTGGCGCATCGAGGCCATTTGCAGGCCAAGCACATTGTCGATGAAGATCGGGCGATCCATATCGGCATCGGTAAAGCCGTAGGATTTCGGATCAAGCTCGGGGTGGGGGGTGGTCTCGCGCATGCCCAGCGGGTCGAGATCGGCCACCAGATGGCCACGGATGCGGTAGGCGCGGATGATCATCAGCGCGCGGATAGAGTCGAGAACGGCGCGCTGGATTTGCGCATCGGTCACTTCGACGCCCTTGGCCTCGGCTTTCGCCTTGATCTTGTCGCCTGCGCCTTTGATCTCGGCGGCGGCTTGCGGCCATTCGCCGGTGAGGGCTGCGGTCAGGTCATCGGTGGGTGTGGGCGGCCAGTCGCGCCGCGCCCAGCTTGGGCCTTGTGCCTCGGCCTGTGCGTCGGCGGGTGCGTCGCCAAGGGCCGCGAAAAACGCGCGCCATGCCTCGTCAACCGCGCCCGGGTCTTGGGCGTATTGCGCGTAGAGCTGTTCAAGATACGCCGCGTTATGCCCTTGCATGAAGGAGGAGGCGTGGAACTGGTCGTTCGAGCTTTGGTCGGTCATGGCTGCACCTGACTTGGGTTGAACCCCGGGCGGATCTGGCCCCGCCCGGTTCGCGTTGTCTTTAGCCGATGGCTTTCAGCACGGCCTCGCCCAGCCCTGCGGGGCTGTCGGCCACGATGATGCCTGCGGATTTCATCGCTTCGATCTTGCTTTCCGCGTCACCCTTGCCGCCTGCGACGATGGCGCCGGCATGGCCCATGCGGCGGCCCGGAGGGGCGGTGCGGCCGGCGATGAAACCGGCGGTTGGCTTCCAGCGACCCTTTTTCTTCTCGTCGGCGAGGAACTGGGCGGCTTCTTCTTCGGCGGAGCCGCCGATTTCGCCGATCATGATGATCGAATGGGTTTCGGGATCGGCCAAGAACATCTCGAGCACGTCGATATGTTCGGTGCCCTTGATCGGGTCGCCGCCGATACCCACAGCCGAGGATTGGCCAAGGCCAACATCCGAGGTCTGCTTGACCGCTTCATAGGTCAGCGTGCCCGAGCGCGAGACAACACCGACCGAGCCACGGCGGAAGATCGAGCCGGGCATGATGCCGATCTTGCAGGCGTCGGGCGTCATCACGCCGGGGCAGTTGGGGCCGATGAGCCGGGATTTGGACCCTTCCAGCGCGCGCTTGACCTTCATCATGTCGAGCACCGGGATGCCTTCGGTGATGCAGACGATCAGTTCCATCTCGGCGTCGATCGCCTCGAGGATCGAGTCTGCCGCGAAGGGCGGGGGGACGTAGATCGCAGTGGCGTTCGCATGGGTTGCATGCTTGGCCTCATGGACCGAGTTGAACACGGGCAGGTTCAGGTGGGTGGTGCCGCCTTTGCCGGGGGTCACGCCGCCGACCATCTTGGTGCCATAGGCGATGGCCTGTTCGGAATGGAAGGTGCCTTGGCTGCCTGTGAAGCCTTGGCAGATCACCAAGGTATGCTCGTTGACGAGTACGGCCATCGTCTTTCTCCTCAATTCATATGCGGGTCGGAGGGCAATGGCCGCTCCAAATTCGGGAATGTATTTGCGCCCAAGGCGGTCTGGCCAAGGGCTGTGGCGGTGTCGGCCTGTGTCAGCCGCGTCAGCATCGCCAGCACGAAAAGTGCAGCACCCAGCAGATGCAGCGCCGACCAGATCGCGCGCCGCATCCCGATACCGGCGGCAAGGCGGACCAGCTTGCGCTGGGTCGCGGCCTTGCCATCCGTTGGGATGTCGGCATGGATCTGGATCATGCGCATCTGCGTGGTGCCTTTGCTTAGCCCTTGACCGCTTTCACGATCTTTTCAGCCGCGTCCGACAGGTTGTCGGCTGCGATGACGTTCAGGCCAGAGCTGTTGATGATCTCTTTGCCGCGCTCGACATTCGTGCCTTCCAGCCGGACCACAAGCGGAACCTTGAGGCCCACTTCCTTGACCGCGGCGACCACACCTTCGGCGATGATATCGCAGCGCATGATGCCGCCGAAGATATTGACCAAGATGCCTTTGACGTTCTGGTCAGAGGTGATGATCTTGAAGGCTTCGGTCACTTTCTCTTTGGTGGCCGAGCCGCCCACATCGAGGAAGTTGGCCGGTTCCGAGCCGTAAAGCTTGATGATGTCCATCGTGGCCATCGCAAGGCCCGCGCCGTTGACCATGCAGCCAATCTCTCCATCGAGCGCGATGTAGTTGAGGTCGTATTTCGAGGCCTGAAGTTCCTTGGGGTCTTCCTCGGTCTCGTCACGCAGCGCGAGGATATCGGGCTGGCGATACATGGCGTTGCCGTCGAAGCCGACCTTGGCATCGAGCACCTTGAGGCTGCCCTCATCGGTGACGATCAGCGGGTTGATCTCGAGCATTTCCATGTCACGCTCGACGAAGGCCTTGTAGAGCAAGGCCATCAGCCCGACGCATTCCTTGACCTGCTTGCCTTCGAGCCCGAGGGAATAGGCGACCCGGCGGCCATGATAGGGCTGGTAGCCCGTGGCGGGATCGACCGAGAAGGACAGGATTTTCTCAGGTGTGTGGGCTGCGACCTCTTCGATGTCCATGCCGCCTTCTGTCGAGCAGACGAAGGAGATGCGGCTGGTCTGGCGGTCGACGAGTAGGGCGAGATACAACTCGCGCTCGATGCCCGAGCCGTCTTCGATATAGACGCGGTTGACCTGCTTGCCTGCGGGGCCGGTCTGGTGGGTGACCAGCGTGCGGCCAAGCATTTTCTTGGTCTCTTCGGCGGCCTCTTCCACGGATTTGGCAAGGCGCACGCCGCCTTTTTCGCCTGCGTCAGCCTCTTTGAAGTGGCCTTTGCCACGGCCGCCTGCATGGATCTGTGCTTTGACGACCCAGAGAGGCCCGTCCATCTCGCCAGCCGCGGTCTTGGCGTCTTCCGCCTTGAGAACCACGCGGCCATCGCTGACCGGTGCGCCGTATTGCCGAAGAAGCGCTTTCGCCTGGTATTCATGAATGTTCATGAAACTGTCCCGTCCTTGGTGGTGTTTCACAGGGCATAAGCACAACCAAGGGGCGCAATGAAACGCATTTTTCGCCCAAGCGCGGTCATTTGGGAAAAAAACCGACATTTGTGATCACAGCCAGAAAAACTGTGATCACAAGTTAACCATGTTGATCGTATGCAATGGTATGCGATGCCGACTCACGCCGCGGCGCGGGCTGCGATCTGCACCATCAGTCGCGTGGCAAGGGCCATATCCTGCACCGAGACAAACTCCAGCGGGCCATGCACATTCTGCATGCCTGTAAAGAGATTGGGGCAAGGCACGCCCATTTCGGTCAGGCGCGAGCCATCGGTGCCGCCACGGATCACCGCCTCGATCGGGGTGACGCCGATCTCGGACAGTGCCGTACGGGCAAGATCCACGGGGGACATGTCATCTTCGAGCCAGTAGCGCATATTGCGGTATTGCGGCGTGATCTGGACGTCGATCTTGGCCCGCGGCTCTGTGGCGGCGATGGCGGCGCAGACTTGGCGCACCAGTTCGCCCTTGGCGGCCAGCCCATCGCGTTCGAAATCGCGCAAGATGAAGCGGACGACCATCTGATCGGCGCTGCCCTTCATGTCGACGGCGTGGATGAACCCCTCGCGATCCGCGGTGGTTTCGGGCGTCATGGTCGCTTGCGGCAGGGTTTCGACGATGCGGCTTGCCAGATGGATGGCATTGACCAGCTTGCCCGTCGCCTCGCCGGGGTGGATCGAGACGCCGGTGACAGTGACGACCGCGAAATCGGCGGAGAAGGTCTCATAGACGATCTCGCCTGCGTCATCGCCATCGAAAGTATAGGCGAAATCGACGCCGAGATCGGCGGGGAGTTTGGGGTCGACACCGCGCCCGATCTCTTCGTCGGGGGTGAAGGCGATGCGGATATCGGGGCGCGGCAGGTCGGGGTTTTCCAGCAGATGACGCGCGGCGGTCATGATGATGGCGATGCCCGCCTTGTCATCGGCGCCCAAAAGCGTGGTGCCGGAGGCGGTGACGATATCTTCGCCGATCTTGGTAGCGAGATAGGGGAAATCATCGGGGCTGAGCGTGAGGTCGGGGGCATCGGGAAAGCTGATCGCGCCGCCATTGTAGCCGCGGATCACGCGCGGCTTTACGCCGGTCGCGTTGAATTGCGGCGCGGTATCGACATGGGCGAGAAAGCCGATGGTCGGGCCGGGGCGGTTGCCGGGGATGGTGGCGATGACGGTGCCGTAGGGGGTTTTGGTGACATCGGCCGCGCCGATCTCGGTCAGTTCGGCCACCATCAGGTCGAGCATCGCGTGCTGGATCGCGGTCGAGGGCTGGGCCGGGCTGTCCATGTCCGATTGGCTGTCGATGGCGGCGTAACGGACAAGCCGCTGTTCCAGTTCTTGATCGAAATCGCGCATGGGCTTTCTCCTGTCTGCAAGATGATCAGCCCCGCTTGGTGGTGGCTTGTCAACGGGGGGCGGAAACGCCCCCTCAGGCGCGGAACAAGACCTGTCCGCGCGGCAGGCGGTCGGGCTGGCGGATCAGGGTCAGACCTGCTGCATCGGCCATCGCGTGAAGCGCGGTTTCGGTCAGGTGATAGGGCGGGCGGTCGGGATGGGTGACCACGCCATCAGGCTGGCGCAGGCTTTCGCCTGTCTGCCCCTCGGGGGCAAGAAAGACAGTGAAAAGAAAGACGCGCGGCGCAGGCCAGCGCTGCGCGATGCGGGCCAGCGCCGTGGCGGTCTGGCTGGGGGGCAGATGGGTGAACAGCCCAAAGGCGATCAGATAGTCGGCATGGGCGGGCAGGTTTGGGAAGGCGAAATCGGCGTCTTCCACCAGATGATCAGCGGGCAGGTGGTCAGGGTCGGGCAATTCCACTGCGCGCCCGCGCTGCATCAGGGCGCCGCTTGCATCGGTGCCCCAATAATGGCCGGGATCGAGATAAGGCACCGCCTTGCAGCCAAGGCGCAGCGATCCGGCCCCGATATCGAGAAGATGGTGATGGGGTTGTAGCCCGCGCGCGGTGAGCAGCGCCATTTGCAGCCGCCCCGTTTCATCCCAGCGCCCGCCCACGATATCGCGGTGGCGACCATCGCTGAGCGCGCGGTCGTAGAAGCCGGGGACGAGATATGGGGAGGTGGGCCGCGTCATAGGGTGCGGCGGCCCCGCAGATCGGGGGCCGCCGCGAAGATCATCAGGCGAGGCTTTCGTCGATCGCCTTGCAGGCATCGACCAGACCTTTGACCGCGCTGACGGAATTGTCGAACATTGCTTGTTCGTCTTTGGTCAGCTTGATCTCGACGATGCGTTCGATGCCGCCTTTGCCGATCACGGTGGGCACGCCGACATACATTTTCTTCAGCCCGAACTCACCATCGCAATGCGCGGCGCAAGGCAGGACGCGCTTTTGATCCTTGAGGAAAGCCTCGGCCATCTCAATGGCAGAGGTCGCGGGTGCGTAGAAAGCGGAGCCGGTTTTCAGAAGGCCCACGATTTCCGCGCCGCCGTCGCGCGTGCGCTGAACGATGGCGTCCATCTTTGCCTTGGTGGTCCAGCCCATCTCGATCAAATCGGGCAGCGGGATGCCCGCGACGGTGGAATAGCGCACCGACGGCACCATCGTGTCGCCATGACCGCCGAGAACGAAGGCGGTGACGTCTTTCATCGACACTTCGAACTCTTCG
>JAQCLA010000320.1 GCA_027592105.1 Pseudomonadota bacterium
CGATTTCGACCTGTTCGATGTCTGCGAGATCTTCAAGGATACGCCCTATTTCGTCGATATGAAGCCCGGCGGCCAATATGTGGCCAAAGACCTTTACGAGGTGGGTGGAGTGCCCGTCGTGATGAAGGAATTGCGCAAGATCGGCCTGATCCACGAGGATTGCATCACCGTGACCGGCCGCACCATGGGCGAAGAGCTGGACCTGATCACGCGCGAAGCCGATGGCAAGGTCATCCACCCCGCGGCGACCCCGCTTACCGAAACCGGCGGTGTCGTTGGCCTCAGGGGCAATCTCGCGCCCGATGGCGCGATCGTGAAAGTGGCGGGCATGACCGCCGATCAACAGGTCTTCACCGGCCCCGCGCGCGTTTTCGAATGCGAAGAAGATGCGTTCGAGGCGGTCAAGAACCGCGCCTATAACGAAGGCGAAGTGATCGTGATCCGCAACGAAGGGCCGCGTGGCGGCCCGGGCATGCGCGAGATGCTGGCCACCACCAGCGCGATCTCGGGCCAAGGCATGGGCAAAAAGGTGGCGCTGATCACCGATGGCCGTTTCTCGGGGGCGACCCGCGGCTTCTGCGTGGGCCATGTCGGCCCCGAAGCGGCGGTGAGCGGCCCCATCGGCCTGCTGCAAGATGGCGATATGATCACGATCAACGCGATCACAGGCGAATTGTCGGTCGCAGTCAGCGAGGCTGAATTGGACACCCGCCGCAAGGCATGGTCCGGCCCGCGCGAAACCATCTACGAGACCGGCGCGCTGTGGAAATACGCCCAGCTGGTCGGCCCGGCGGTCAAGGGTGCCGTCACCCACCCCGGCGCGACCAAGGAAAAGCATGTCTACGCAGATCTGTAATTTTTTCAGGCAGGCCACGTTCATCGTGGCCTGCTTTGTTCTTGTCGGGTGTGGGAGCAGGTTCGGTGGTGGTGGGGATGGTCCCGTTGCACCGGCCCCGACACAGGTGACGGTGACGGCCGACCGGATCGTCATCAGTGGCCCCGATGGGTTTTGTGTCGACCCGACCTCGACCCGCGATAGTTCGGATACAAGTTTTGTTCTGCTCGGCAATTGTGCCGCGATCTCCAATTCACGCCGCGCCGGGCAACCGGCCACACCGGCGGTCTTGACGGCGACAGTCTCGGCGCCTTCGACCGATGGGCGCCTGTCCGATAGCCTTGGGCAACTCGATGGGTTCTTCCGCTCGGACGAAGGGCTGACCCTGCTCAGCCGCTCGGGCGATCCGGCACAGGTCACGATCCTTGATACCGCCTTGGATGGCGGGGTTTTCTTGCTCCATGCCAATGACACCAGCGATGATGCAATCGGCGGAGTGCAAAGCGAATATTGGCGGGCCTATCTCGATGTCGGGCCGCGGATCGCCACCTTGTCGGTGCTTTCGCTGCAAGAGCGGAACCTGACACGCGAGGAAAGCCTTTCACTATTGCTTAACTTCGTGCGCGTGGTGCAGGGGGCGAACCTCGATGTGCCGATCGCGCCTACGCCTGTGCAGCCGCAACAGCCTGCGCAATCCGATCCAGAACCGCCAAGCGTTGCACCCGTGCCAGCCGCGCCGCGCAACCTGCAGCTGGATATACCTGCGCTCTGGAATGTCGGACTTTTTCGTCGGATACTCGGTTAACGAAACCGCCAGCTTTGTCATGCATCCATATGCACCAGACTGACGGCTTTCGATCCGAAGGGTAGTGTGTTCATGGGTAAAGACAGTACGAGTTTGTTCGGCTTTTTCGGCATTTCCGACCCGCTGCGACGGTTGGAGCGCGAGTTGAAAAGCCCAAAGGCGATCGCGTCGCGCGATTTGCTTGGAATCAATCATCGCCTGCGCGCCATGCGCGATGACATCGATCAGTTGGCCGCATCAGCCACGAGCGAGCTTTTCGCCCGTGTGGATCAGCTCGAGATCAAGAAGCAGCCCGATCAATGCGACTGGGCCGAAAGGGCGGGGCCCTGGCAATCGCGGCTGTCACCGCGTGGCTATGTCGATTTCCCCTCTCCGCTTGGGCTGGGCGCAGGGGTGACCCTGTTTCACGATGCCAACAAGGCCGATCTGTCCCTTCGCCAAGAGGCGATTCACGGCGAACGGGCGGGCGCCTCATTCGGCCTTGTGCTTGATGTGTATCGCTTCGACGGCTCGTTCCTGTCGCTGGTGCAAGATCTGCCTTCCGTTGCCTTGGACGGGTTGAGCCTTGGGCATTTCTTTCGGGTCCAACTCACGTTGGAGCGTGAACAACCGATCGAGATTTATGCACGCCTGAACATTCAACATGGCCCCAACCACGAACAGATCGTGCGCCAGTTCGCCTTTAACGGGGATCAGGCGCTGGCCGAGTTTGATCTGGCCTATACCAAGATCAATGAACGACGCATCGAGAAGGCTTGGCTCGATTTGATTTTCGAAGGCCCCGAGATGAACCGGATCGCGATCTGGGACATGGTCATGATGCGCGCCCCACGCGCCGATATTTAAAGGAGGGCTGACGCCGATGACGGGTGAGGCGCTGGTGCGGGTCCGGTTGCAGGCAGGCCGCTATGAGGCTGTTTTGTCCGGCAACAACGCCGCCGTTGAACAAGGGTTGGAGGCTGTTCACGAAGGCAAGGTAGTCGCGATCGCCAC
The DNA here is from genome assembly GCA_027592105.1 of Pseudomonadota bacterium. GTDB lineage: Bacteria > Pseudomonadota > Alphaproteobacteria > Rhodobacterales > Rhodobacteraceae > Roseicyclus. The sequence continues at coordinate 2,634 of JAQCLA010000320.1, forward strand.
CCTCAGCCCGGATGGGGCAAGGCCGGGCAATTGGCGTGTCTTGGTCGATTTGCCCGCTGCCGTGATCGCCGATGGCGTTCAGATCATCACGATTCGGTCGGTTGCCACGGGGGGCGTGCTTGACCGCATCACCTTGATGGCCGGTGCCCCACTGGACGAAGACTTCCGGGCCGAAATCGCCCTTTTGCGCGATGAGTTGGAAATGCTCAAACGCGCCTTTCGCCGCCATTGCGCTGAAACGGGGGCTCGCTGATTTCGGCATGACGCGGCGTTGGGCGTGACACAGGCCGCACCTCGGGTTTAGCTGCTTGTCAGGGAACGCAGGGGTTTTTCGGCATGTCACGCTATCCGTATCTTTTGGCACCGCTCGATCTGGGCTTCACCACGCT
>JAQCLA010000321.1 GCA_027592105.1 Pseudomonadota bacterium
TGGCATCCTCAAGCGTCACGCCATCGACATGGTCGATGACCTCTCCCACGGCATAATCGTCCATCCGGTGCGGCTCACCGGCCTGCACAAAATCATAGCCCGTGAAATCGAGGCCCGCCGGAATGATCAGCGTCGCCGGATCGACGACCGAAGCCAGGTCCGGCACCACCGCTTCAGGCGCGGGGGCGGATGCATCGCGTTTGCGCACCATCACCCAGCGTACATAATCCAGCACCAAATCACCATGCTGGTTGCGCCCCTCGCTGCGGACATAGACGACCCCGGTCTTGCCGTTGGAATTCTCCTTCAGCCCGATCACCGTCGAACGCGAGGTCAGCGTATCGCCGGGCCAGACAGGCGCGTGAAACCGCCCCTCCGCATAGCCAAGATTGGCCACGGCATTAAGCGAGATATCAGGCACCGTTTTGCCAAAGACCGTGTGAAAGGCGATCAGATCATCCATCGGACTGGCCGCCAGCCCACAAGCGCGCGCAAACTCATCCGAGGAATGCAGCGCCCCCCGCGCGGGGTAAAGCGCGTGATAAAGCGCGCGCTCGCCCCCCGACACCGTGCGCGGCACGGCGTGGGCGATCACCTCGCCCAGCCGGTAATCCTCGAAAAAGCGGCCCTTGTTGGTCTTGGCCTCCGCCATGCTACTGCGCCCCCAGCTTCATTTCGGGACTGTAGGGGGTGTCGATCTCCTTGGTCACGGCCTGACCACAGCGCATCACGCCGCGCGCGGCATCAAACGACATCACCGGGTCGCCATGCAGCACCCAGCCCTTCGACAGCGCCTCGGACACCTTGTGGCAAAAGGCCGATGTGTCATCTTCGGTCAGCAAACGATAGATCTTCATGCCAGCCTCACATCGGAAAAGGGTAATAGCCAAGCCATGTGTGGACAAAGGCCACGACGCCGTAAAGCACCGCGCCCACACCAAAGGCGATGGCGTCTTTCAACACGCTGACATCCGTGGGCCTGTCCCAAGCACGATTGGCGCGGTTGATCAAGATCACCGACACAACCGCCCAAGCCAGCATACCGCCGAACAGGATGATCGAGGCCAGATCGCCATTGACCAACAAATGCGCAACCGCCCAAGCCTTGACGCCGGTCAGCTGCTTATGGCGCACACGCGCGGCCATCGTGCCGTTGATATTGCCCAATGCAAAGAACCAAAAGCCAATCAGAACCAATAGATTGGCGATATGCGTCATGAAGGCGGGCGGCACCCAGACATTGACGAAACCTGCATTGCGGTAGCCGATGACCATCGCGACCACGCCCAAGACCATGATCAGCGACAAGATCCCCTTGCCCTTGTCACCCCATGCCGCGCGCGCATCAGGGGCAAGGCGCTTGACCCAATGCCCGCCTGCGAAAAGACCGATCCCAAGAATCAGAAGAAAATAACCCATTACGCAGCATCCCCTTTTGCGATTGCATCTGCTTTGGCCAGTGTAGCACGTGCCGTCTCGACATGAAGATTTTCCACGATCTTGCCATCCACGACCGCCACACCTTGGCCATTTGCCCGCGCCTCTTCATAGGCGGCGATCTGGCGCCGTGCGAGGGCGATCTCGGCCTCGGAGGGGGCAAAGGCCGCATTGGCAATCGCTACCTGCGCAGGGTGGATCAGCGTCTTGCCGTCAAAGCCGAAATCGCGCCCCTCGGCACATTCGGCGGCAAGCCCTTCTTCGTCCTTGAAGGCGTTATAGACCCCATCGACACAGATGATGCCCGCCGCGCGTGCCGCCAAAAGGCAATGCTGCAAGGCCATGACCATCGCACCGCGTGTGCGCGCGCCCAGATCCTTGGCCAGATCATTGGTCCCCATCACGAAACCCGCCATGCGGGGCGCGCGCGCAATCTCGGCGGCGTTCAGGATGCCTTGCGGCGTTTCCATCATCGCCCAGATGCGCGTGTGCTGCGCCGCCGGGATCGCATCAAGCTTTTCCGCCACGGCCGCCACATCCGCTGCACTGCCCACTTTGGGCAGCAAGATCGCCTCAGGCCCGATGGCCGCCATCGCCGCCAGATCATCTGCGCCCCAAGGCGTGTCCATCCCGTTGATCCGCACGATCTGCGCCCGCGCGCCATAGCCGCCCTGCGCCAAGACCTGCGCCAAGAGTGCGCGCGCATTGGGCTTTTCCTCGGCGGTCACCGCATCCTCAAGATCGAAGATGATCGCATCGACGGCCAAATCGCGCGCCTTTTCCAACGCGCGGTCACGCGATCCGGGGATGTATAGCACAGAGCGGTAGGGGCGGGCGCGCAGGTCCATCAACCTTCTCCTTCAGTCAGGCAGGGGGCGGTTCTGAGCGCGGCAGGGACCACAGCTTGGCCCCGAAAGCAAGGGTGCGCATGCCGCAGTGCAGCAAAAATATTGCGCACGGCGCGCATAAAGCGCAAGAAAACACCCCGCCCATCGCTTCATGCGATCTTAACCAAAATGCGGCACGCTTGGGGTCTGTGTGGTGCCAAGGTGGTGCCGTTTATGCGAGATGGGCGTCATGCCGATCGTCCCTGTTTCGCGCGGCACGCCCTTTGTGAAAGGGTTGCCGATGTATCGGATCTGTCTTTACCCGGCTGCGGTTTTGATCGCCGTAGCGCTCAGCCTGCCCAGCCAAGCCTTTGGCCAGCAGACCATGATTTGCGGCCAGCGCGAGCAAATCATCGCGCAGCTTTATACCCGCTTTGGCGAAGAACGCCGCTCCATGGGATTGGCACGCCGCAATCGCATCTTGGAGGTCTATGCCTCCGAACAGACGGGAAGCTGGACCATCACCATCACCGGCGTGGATGGCATCACCTGCCTTTTGGCCTCGGGGCAGAATTATGAAAGCTTCGCGCCGGTTGCACCCGGCCAAAACCTCTGAGCTGTTACGACAGCCCATCCCACAACAGCTTGAGGCCCGTCAGCATCAAGGCGGTGTAGGCGACCATGAAAAACAACCGCTCGGGGATCAGCTTATGCGCCTTGACCCCGATCAGCGTGCCGATCATCGCGAAAGGG
>JAQCLA010000322.1 GCA_027592105.1 Pseudomonadota bacterium
ATATCGCTGAAAAATGCAGCCGCCGCCTTGTCGGCGGGGGCGTTATAGATGTTGTAGGGCGCCCCCTTTTGCACGATCACCCCGTCACGCATGAGCGCGATCTGATCGGCCATGCGCATCGCCTCTTCGGGCTCATGGGTCACCAGAACCACGGCGGTGCCTTCTTCTTTCAAAAGCTGCAATGTCTCGTCGCGGATGCCATCGCGCAGGCGGTTGTCGAGCCCCGAAAACGGTTCATCCATCAGCATGATGCGCGGGCGGGGGGCCAGCGCGCGGGCCAACGCCACGCGCTGCTGTTCGCCGCCTGACAGCATATGCGGCGCCTTGTCGCCATAGCCCGCCAGATCGACCCGTTCGAGCAATTCATGCACCCGGCGCGCGATCTCGGCCTTGTTGCCCTTTAGGCCAAAGCCAACGTTTTGGGCCACGCTGAGATGGGGAAACAGGGCGAAATCCTGAAAGATCAGGCCTACGCCGCGCGCTTCGGGCGGCAGATGGACCTGTTCATCGGACAAGGTGATGCCATCGGCGCGCACCGCACCCGAGACTTGGCGCTCGATCCCCGCGATCACGCGCAGGGTGGTGGATTTGCCGCAACCCGAGGGGCCAAGCAGACACATCACCTCACCCGCACGGACGGTGAAACTGACATCGCGCACCACATCGCGCCCGTCGAATCGACAGGTGATGCGATCGACGTCCAGACGGGGCTTGTCTGCCATGTGTGCGTGATACCCGATTATTTCCCTCGGAGACCCGAGCTAACAGCCAAGGCGCGGGCTGGCAAGCCGACCCGCGCCCAGCGTGCGATCAGATCGTGGCGTTGGTGCCGCCGCCATCGAGCAAGATATTCTGCGCCACGATGAAGCCCGCGTGCTGCGAGCACAAGAATGCGCAGGTCTGGCCGAATTCCTCGGCGGTGCCATAGCGGCGCGTCGGCAAGGAGGCTTTGCGCTGTTCGCGCGCTTGATCGATCGAGATATTTTGCTGACGCGCAACACCGGCATCCAGCGCATCGGCGCGGTCGGTGGCGTGAATGCCGGGCAGCATGTTGTTGATCGTCACCCCATGCTGGGCCACCTGACGCGCCGTGCCCGCGACATAGCCGGTCAGGCCGGTACGCGCGGCATTCGAAAGGCCCAGCGCTGGGATCGGTGCCTTGACCGATTGCGAGGTGATATTGACCACCCGGCCCCAGCCACGGTCGATCATGCCCGGCAAAAGCGCCGCCATCAGCGCGATGGGTGTCAGCATATTGGCGTCAAGCGCGCGGATGAAATCATCGCGTGTCCAATCCGACCACATGCCGGGGGGTGGGCCGCCTGCGTTGGTGACGAGGATGTCGACAGCCCCTGCTGCTTCCAGCACGCGCGCGCGATCCTCGGCATCGGTGATATCTGCGGCAATCGCCGTGACCTTGACGCCATACCGGTCGCGGATCTCTTGCGCGGTTTTATCCAGTGCCTCGGCACCGCGTGCATTGAGAACAAGCTCGACACCCGCTTCGGCCAGCGCTTCGGCGCAACCACGGCCCAAGCCCTTGGATGATGCGCAAACCAATGCGCGCTTTCCTGTAATCCCAAGATCCATGATCTTGCCTCCTGTTCGCATTCATTGCCGCTGTCCTAGCAGCGACGGATGCCCACGGCCAGACTTGACCCGAACCAGCGCGCGGCATACCGAAAGATCTGATTTCATCAAAAGACAGAAGATGCCGGATTTCACACCACTTTACCGTTTCGCCACATATCCCGCAGGCGCGCTGCAGGCGCAAAGCGGCGCCAATGCCGGTGATCCCATCGGATTGGGCCCGGCCGCGATCCCCGGCGATACCTACCGCCTCGCGCGGGAGGCCGGGCCAGAGCAATTGCATATTTGCGAAAGCCCGCAATTGGGTCAGGTCGTGGCCAATGGCTCGCAGGTGGGCCAACCCGGCGAGGCGCTGACAATCGCTGATTGCCACAGTTTGATGGGTCCATCGGGCGAAACAATCGAGGTCTTGGTGCTCCGTCGCACAGTAGATCGTGATGAGACGACGCTGCATCTTTTGCCGCTGTCGCCGATCCGGCCGACGGTCGAGTATGAATTGATCGGTTCATCGCCCGCATTGGCACCGGCACGTTTCGCCGACATCGTTTCGGTCAGCTTTTTCGCAGGGACCCGCATCACCTTGGCCGGCGGTGCGCAGGCACCGGTCGAATCGCTTCAGATCGGCGATATGATCCTGACCCGCGATCATGGCCCGCGCCCGATCCGTTGGATCGGCCACCAAACACGCCGCGCAACGGGGGCGGCGGCACCGATCCGTATCACCGCAGGCACACTGCACACCGCGCGCGATTTACTGCTTAGCCCCGAACACCGGCTTTTCATTTGGCAACGCCGTGATGCCCTTGGCACAGGCCGGGCCGAGGTGCTGGTCAAGGCGACGCTCTTGGTCAATGGCAAGACCGTGCGCCGCGACGAAGGCGGCCATATCGACAGCTATCAGATCTTGTTCGACGGTCGCGAGGTCATCTTCGCCGAAGGGATCGCCGTTGAAAGCCTGTTGGTCACATCCGAGATGCGCGCGCATCTGGCTGATGGGATCGCCTTGGAGAATATCGCCGCCGAACGCCGCGCGGCGGCAACGCTCGAAGTGGATGCGCGCGCCTTGGGTGACAGCGCCGACGCCGCCGAAAGGCTGACGCGGGCAAGCCGCGGGCAAGACGACTGATCCAGCCCGATTGCCCCGGACCGCGCGCATCGCTATATCGCGCCCATGCTGGACATCGCCCCCCCCAACCGCCCTGCCCTCCCGCCCGAAATCGCGCGGCGTCGCACCTTTGCGATCATCTCGCATCCCGATGCGGGCAAGACCACGCTGACAGAGAAATTCCTGTTGTTCGGCGGCGCGATCCAGATGGCGGGCCAAGTGCGCGCCAAGGGCGAGGCGCGACGCACGCGGTCGGATTTCATGCAGATGGAGAAAGATCGCGGCATCTCGGTCTCGGCCTCCGCCATGTCC
>JAQCLA010000323.1 GCA_027592105.1 Pseudomonadota bacterium
CCCGCCAGCATGGCCCAGATCAAGATCGTGGCCATGACCGGTGCGCTGAGCGCCACCGCGATCCAGCCCGCGCCGATTGCAAGGCTGACAAAAAGCGGCCAGCGCGCGCCACCCCAATCAGAGGCAGTGTCGCGGCGGATCAGGCCGAAGCCCGCCGAGGCGAGCAGCCAAAGGTAGATCACGCCCCAGATCGAAAAGGCGTAACCCGCCGGTTGGATCGGCGGTTTGTCGACCGCGATCGGCATTTGGGCCGGGTCAAAGCCGGTGAAGGGCTGGGCCAGAAAGGGCGACAGCACAAAGGCGATGCAGGCGACAAGCACCAGCACCGCCTTGAGCTTGGCGCTGTCTTTCGGGTCGTTGGGGTTTTCCAGATCAGGCAAGCTGTCCCTCGGGGGTGATCATGGTCTTGCCACCCATATAGGTATGGAGCGCCTGCGGAATAAGGACCGAGCCGTCCGCCTGCTGGCCGTTCTCCAAAACCGCGATCAGGCATCGGCCCACGGCAAGGCCTGAGCCGTTGAGCGTATGGACGAACTCGGGTTTGCCGCCACCCGTGGGGCGAAAGCGGGCGTTCATCCGGCGCGCCTGAAAATCGCCGCAGGTCGAGACCGAGCTGATCTCGCGGTAGCAATTCTGGCCGGGCAGCCAGGCTTCGATGTCAAAGGTGCGGCGCGCGCCAAAGCCCATGTCGCCGGTGCAAAGCACGATGGTGCGGTAAGGGATTTCAAGGCGTTCGAGGATGCCCTCGGCGCAGCCGAGCATGCGCTTTTGCTCATCATCGGAGTGGTCGGGATGGGTGATCGAGACCATCTCGACTTTCTCGAATTGGTGCTGGCGCAGCATGCCGGCCGTGTCGCGACCTGCGGATCCTGCTTCGGAGCGGAAGCACAGCGAATGGGCGGTGTAGCGGCGGGGCAGATCGGCCGCATCGAGGATTTCGCCTGCGACGATGTTGGTGAGCGACACTTCGGAAGTTGGGATCAGCCACCAGCCGTTCGTCGTCTCGTAGCTGTCTTCGCCGAATTTCGGCAATTGGCCGGTGCCGAACATGGTTTCCGCGCGGACGAGGACGGGGCCGTTCACCTCGGTCAGACCGTTGTCAAGTGTATGAACATCCAGCATAAATTGGGCAAGTGCGCGGTGCAGACGCGCCACGGCACCTTGCATCACGACGAAACGTGCGCCCGAGAGCTTGGCGGCGGTCTCGAAATCGAGGCCGGGTTTGACGCCCGCAATGTCGAAATGTTCGCGCGGCGTGAAGTCGAAGGCGCGCGGGCTGCCCCAGCGGTTGATCTCGACGTTGCCGGCCTCGTCCGCGCCATCGGGGACATCGGCGGCGGGCAGGTTCGGGATAGTGGCGAGCATGTCCGCAAGGGCCGCATCCTTCGCCTTCGCCTCGTCTTCCAGACGGGCGATTTCGTCTTTCTTCTCAGAAACTAAAGCGCGGAGGCGTTCGAATTCGGCATCATCGCCGCGGGCCTTGGCGGCGCCCACGTCCTTGGAGGCTGCGTTGCGCTCGGCCTGCGCTGTTTCGGCCGCGAGGATGCAGGCACGCCGCGCCTCGTCCAGCGCGAGGATGGCGGCCGATTGCGGGGCCAAACCCCGGCGGGCAAGGGCGGCGTCAAAGGCTGCGGGGGTGTCGCGAATGGCGCGGATATCATGCATCTTGGGCCTCGGGTCTGTGCGCGTTCCGGGCGGGTATGCCAGAGGCAGGGGCGCGGGGGAAGGGGCCGGAGGCCGTGTCGTGAACGCGTCGTCATTCTGTCGTGATTGTGGCGTTACAAGATTTTGCACCGTTGCGCAGTATTTGAAGTGGTTTTGTGCGCTGGTGTTAGGCGGGTTCTTTGTCGCGGTCGTCGGGGGCGATGTTGACGGCGGGGTCGTTCAGCCCAAGCCAATCAAACAAGGTCGGGGGTTGGTTCGCTTTGGACATGGATGCACACGCGTTACTCGTTACCGTGGCGAGTAAACCAGTTTTGGGGTGGGCTGCAAAGGGCGGGGTGCCGGGGTGCCGGGCTGAAGCCCGGCCTACGCCCCGCCAACGTCCAGTCGGGGTCTGGTCGAGGGCCAGTCTGCCTGCCCCTTGCCGCTGGCTTTGTGCTTGCCCATGTGACCTTGTGCGCGCCTTGCCATCGCCGGAGGGGCTAAGTAGGGTGCGCCGACTTTCGAGCGGGGACGATGCTGTCCCCGGCAACCACGCCAAAGAGGACCCCGAGAGACATGGATGCTTTCGCCCAGTTCGTTCCGTTGATCCTGATCTTTGTGATCATGTATTTCCTGTTGATCCGTCCCCAGCAAAAGAAGGTGAAGGAACATCAGGCCATGATCGCGGCGCTGCGCCGGGGCGATGAGATCGTCACCCAAGGTGGCTTGATCGGCAAGATCACCAAGGTGAAGGACGAGACCGAGGTCGAGGTCGAATTGTCCGATGGTGTGAAGGTGCGCGTTGTCCGCTCGACGATCGCGCAGGTGCGCTCGAAGACCGAACCCGCCAAGGAGTGATCTTGGCGTTCGCCCGCTGCCCCTGATGGGGGCGGCGGACCGGCTGAAAGGGCCTTTCATTATGTTGCAGATCCCGCTTTGGAACCGGCTGATGATCATTGCGGTGGTCTTGGCGGGCTTGGCTTTCGCCATGCCGAACCTGTTTTACGAGCGGGTCGAGCGCCATAATGACGCCGTGGCCGAGATCAAACAGACCGGGGCCGTGACCGATGCTTTGGCCGCCGAGCGCGCGCTGTGGCCTGATATGCTGCCTGCGACCTTGGTCAATCTGGGTCTTGATCTGCGGGGCGGTGCGCATCTGTTGGCTGAGGTGCAGCTGGCCGATGTCTATGAGGCGCGGATGGACGGGCTCTGGCCCGAGGTGCGCGATGTTTTGCGCGATGCCCGCGATCAGGTCGGCACGATCCGGCGGCAAGATGCGCCTGTGGGTGAGTTGCATGTGCGCATCAGCCAACCCGAGGGGATCGCCGCCGCCGTTGCCGCCGTGCGCACGCTTGCTACGCC
>JAQCLA010000324.1 GCA_027592105.1 Pseudomonadota bacterium
GTATAAACCACGGTCGAGCCTGCCGCATGGCCATAGCCATGCTGGCGCGCGGTAAAATCGGGCTGGGCAAAGGTATCTTGCCAGCCGATATAATCCCAGTAATCGACATGCAGCGCCAATGCGATGACATCGTCGCGGCGCGCCAATTCACCCAAAAGCGCATCAGCAGGCGGACAGGCCGAGCAGCCCTGCGAGGTGAACAACTCCACCACCACCGGCCCTTGGACCTCTTGCGCCGTGGCAGCCGTTGCCGCCCACAACGCGATCAAGCCCGCAGCCCATGTCGCAGCACCCCGCATCCCCATTGCCTTGTCCACTCCTGCCAAAGTTTCGCCCGTTACACCTATCCCCTCGTGACAACACAAGCCAATCAAGCCTTTGCGACCGAAGTTACAACCCCCGACCTGTGCGGTCGAGGCAAACTGGCCATTTCTCTCCGTTTGACACCCTACAAAAGAAACGGGGCACCCAAAGGTGCCCCGTCCAACCGGTTTTCTGCTATGCCGTCAAGCTGCGCGGCGAATACCCAAGCGGGCACAAAGCGCAGCCGGCAGCATCCGCGCGCTGCTGATACGGGGGGCGGGGTTTTCGGCGATGGCCCGATCCGCACCGTAAAGCGTGACATATTCCGCGTAATTGTCGAAAGCCTGCCGCCCGGCATAGTCGATATAGGTCTCGACGGGAGCGCCTTCGGCGAGAATGATGTCATGGTTTTCTGTCTCGATATGGTAGACGGTGCATGAATCTCCCAATTCGCTGACCGGCACATTTTCGATGCTTGATCCGTTGACCAATGCGCCTGCATTCACCAACAGCCCCTCGACCATCAACGCATGATCCGCCGTGAGCACTAGATCGCGCTCCGGCAATCCATCGCCCAAAGCCCCCGCGCGCACTCTTACGAGGCGCACACGCGCTGCTAGGCAAAAAACAGTCGGGATGGTTTGACGCCCAATCCATTTGACTGAAACGATGGACCCATTTTCGGTCATCACTTCGTCACCAATCGACAGTGTTTCGATCTTGCGATGCCCTTTGGGGGTCGAAATTAAGGTTGATTTGGCAAGGCAGATGACCGTGTCGATGGCATCTAACGGGATATCCATCAAATTCGTGGGCCACGAAATCGTGCCGGGTGGAACGCTCGCCGGTACGAAAAACCGAATGGCGCCATCCGGATTGGCTGTGACGACAACAGTTATACCGTCAATCAAGCCTGTTCCGATATAGGTGCTTCCCGCATCTTCTCCTTCAGCCGACAAGATTTCTTCGCCCACTTCGAACACACCGTTCACCGATCCAACTGGTGAAGGTCCATCCGGCGTCGGATCTTCAGCAAGTGAAGCACTTGCCGGGCCCGCGAAGAGTAACGTTTCGGGATCGCCTGTATAAATTGCCACTTCAGAAAAGAAATATTCAGCCATAAAGCAACCATACATTTACAGGTTGAGACACACACGCAGCTCGGGAAAGGTTACCCCGCCCCGCCATCATTGCAAGACAAATCAGGATCGCCGCGATTCCACTGTCGAGGATGCGTTCCGATCATACCGATCAACGCAGCGCGCGGAATGAGAAACCTTCTTGCCTAAGAACGGCCGGCACAAAGCGCAGCCGGCAGCATCCGCGCGCTGCTGATGCGGGGGGCGGGGTTCTCCGCAATGGGCCGATCTGCACCGTAAAGCGCGACATATTCCGCGTAATTGTCGAAAGCCTGCCGCCCGGCATAGTCGATATAGGTCTCGACGGGGGTACCTTCGGCGAGGATGATGTCATGGTTTTCTGTCTCGATATGGTAGACGGTGACGCGCTCGGGCAGATCGCGGAGTTCGGTGATCGTGGTCCCGTTGACCAGGGTCCCTGCATTGACCAGAACCCCCTCCAGCATCAGCGCATGATCGGCGGTCAGCACGAGGTCGTGAGCCGGAAGCCCCTCACCCAAGGCCCCTGCCCCAATGCGGATCAGCCGCAGCCGCTGAAACAACGGAACGTGGGTTTGGCGACCCACCCATTTCACCGGCACGGCGCGACCATCCGCCATCAGCACCGGATCGCCGATGGACAGGGCCTCGACAGCCACCGTGCCTTCGGGCGTGGCAATGGCCGTGCCAGGGGCAAAGCAGACCGTGAATGGGAAAGGATTGACCACCGTGAAGTTGAGCGGTGGTGTGACCGGGGTGCCAAAATAGACAAACAACTCGCCGGGAGGACCCGAGAAAGCCGGCCATGGTTGACCCCCGATCTCGACAAATCCCTCGTAGAGCTGACCGGGACGAACACCGCCATCAACGGTCTCGACGCCTTCGAAGGTGTTGTCTTCCTCGCCATCGTCTAGCGTACCGCTGGCCCCCAGCAACGCGCCGTTCACAAAGGTCCCGTCGATATTAATGAAGCGGGCGACATCAACATATGCGTAAGTGGCCATCCGAACCCCTAACTCTACCTGCCTTGCGGCGCATCACTATTACGACGGACGACGCGCAAAGCGCGCCTGTGGCTGGGGCAACGCTCCCAATCCTGGCCGAACAAGGTGAATTTCTTCAGCATAATTGACAAAAAGTAAACGAAAAAGGGGCGCCCGAAGGCGCCCCCCGACTGCCCAGTGCGGCCGCGATCACTCCGCCGCGGCGGGCGCCTTGGCGAGGTTGCGCAGCACATAATGCAGCACGCCGCCATGCTCGATGTATTCGATCTCGACCGCCGTATCGATCCGGCATTTGATCGTGATCGTCTTGGCCGTGCCATCGGCATAGGTGATGGTGCAGGGCACATCTTGCAGCGGTTGGATGGTGTCGAGCCCGTGGATCGAGACCGTCTCATCACCCTTGAGGCCCAGCGATTTGCGCGTGTCGCCGCCGGTGAACTCGAAGGGGATGACGCCCATGCCAACGAGGTTCGAGCGGTGAATACGCTCAAAGCTTTCGGCGATCACGGCCTTGATGCCCAACAGCGCCGTGCCCTTGGCCGCCCAATCGCGCGAGGAGCCTGCGCCATATTGCTCGCCT
>JAQCLA010000325.1 GCA_027592105.1 Pseudomonadota bacterium
AGGCACGGACAGGGAAGGGCGGTCTTTCAGGGCCGCCCTTTTTTATGCCGTTGGGTTGCGCGCGGCATGCCACGCCGCCCAATCCTCGGGCGTATCCAGATCGATGGTGGCGCGTGCATCGGCCAGTGGCAAAAGGGTGACGCGCGCGCCCTCCTTGGACAAAATGGGCTTTGCGCCTTGGTCGCCGCGCAGCTGTGACAGGGCCGGCACAAGATCGGCGGGGAAAAGCACCGGGTGGCCGGGCCGCCCATCAGCACTCGCGGCTTGCAAGATCGCCTTGGGCGCATGCGCGCCGAGCGAGACCATCAGGTAAAGATCTTGCGCCGTGATCTCGGGCATATCGGCCAAGACGATCAGCACCGGCCCTTTTCGCCCCGCGACACCCGCCCGGATCGAGGCGGCCATGCCGTCATCATCGGCGGCGGTTACGATATCGACGTTCAGATCGGCAAGGGCCGCGCGTCGCGCATCCTGACTGGGGCCAAGCACAACGCAAACAGGCACACCGGCCTTGCAGGCGCGCGCGGCCATCAGCCGCAAGAGAGGCTGGCCGTCGATATCCTCCAACAGCTTGTCACGGCCCTTCATCCGCGATGACAGGCCCGCGGCAAGCAGAATGATGGTCGCGGTGTTCATGCCCGCAGTTGCGCAGGCATGGTGGCTTTGGTCAAGCGGTGGGCGTCACACCGCCCGCGTCATGCGCGCATGCGCGGGTCGTCCCACAAAGGCGCTGTCACGACGCGTGCCTTGCGCATCTCGCCCAAGATCTCGATCTCGACCGCAAGCCCATCGACGATGCGATCGGCGGGCAAAAAGCCCGTTGCGACCGATTGGCCCGTCCAATGCGAGTACCCGCCCGAGGTGCAGAAACCCACCACTGCACCGTCAAGCCAGATCGGCTCATAGGCCACCACATCGGCATCGGCGGCATCGACGACGAAATGGGCCAGCTTGCGGGCAGGGGGGGTGGCGCGCTCGGCCTCAGCCACGCTGCGACCGATGAAATCGGTGTTTTTCTTGAACTGGATAAAGCGGTCAAGCCCGGTTTCCGCGGCGGTGTAATCGGGCGAAAATTCCCGCATCCACGAGCCGAAGAAACGGTCGAGGCGCAGCGACATCATCGCGCGCATCCCGAAGGGCGTGATCCCAAGCGCCTGACCCCTGTCCCAAAGCGCTTGCCACAGCGCGCGCTGCTCGAGCGCATCAACAAAGATCTCGTAGCCCAGATCGCCTGTGTAGCTCACGCGCTGCACGATGGCGTCTGACAGCCCCACGACCATCCGCCGCACATCCATGAAGCGGAAACTCTCGGCCGAGACATCGGCGCTTGTCACGGCGGCCAAAAGATCGCGCGCGCGTGGCCCTGCGATCTGGAACCCCGTGCGCCTGTTCGCGATATTCGTGACCTGCACATCACCCGCCATATGGGCGTCGAACCAGCGCATATGCATGTCTTGCGCGCCATAGCTTGCGGTCAGCTGGAATTCCGTTTCAGACAGGCAAGAGACGGTGAAATCCCCGATGATCTTGCCCTTTTCCGACAGCATCGGTGTCAGCGACAGCCGCCCCGGCGCGGGGATACGGCCCGCCATGATCCGGTCAAGCCATGCGCGCGCATCGCGGCCCGTGACGCTGTATTTGCCGAAATTCTGCAATTCGTTGATGCCGACGCCCTCGCGCACGCCCTTGACCTCGCGCGCGGTCGCCTCCCACGCGTTGGAGCGGCGGAAGCTGGGCGTCTCATAGCGCACCTCGCCGGGTTGGGCGAAGTAGTTAACCACTTCCAGCCCGTATTGCGCGCCCCACACCGCCCCCATTGCGTCGAATGTGTCATACATCGGGGTGGTGCGATGGGGCCGCGCAGCGGGCAATTCCTGATTGGGATAGACCACCGAAAAGCGGGTCTGGTAGTTCTCGATCACCTTGGGCAGCGTATAGCCCGGCCCGATCCAGCGGCCGAAGCGCGCCACATCCATCGCGCTCACATCGCGCTCGGCCTCGCCCTCGATCATCCATTGCGCCAGCATCAGGCCCACGCCACCGCCTTGGGAAAAGCCCGCCATTACGCCGCAGGCCGACCAATAGTTGCGCAGGCCCGGCACGGTGCCAACCAGCGGGTTGCCATCGGGCGCGAAGGTGAAGGGGCCGTGGATCACCGATTTCACGCCCGCGCGTTCCAGCACCGGGAAGCGCTTGTAGGCAAAGGCGATACTGTCCTCAATCTTGTCGAAATCATCGGCCAAAAGCTCATGGCCGAAATCCCACGCCGTGCCATCGACAGCCCAAGGGCGGCATTTTTGTTCGTAAAATCCGATGCAAAGACCGCGCCCTTCTTGGCGCAGATAGCTTTCGCCCGCGGGATCCATGACATGGGGATGCTCGCCGCCCGCATCGAGGATGGCCATGATCTCGGGCACCTCGTCGGTGACGATATATTGATGCTCCATCGGATGCAGCGGTAGGTAGCAGCCCGCCATTGCCGCCACTTCACGCGCCCAAAGCCCTGCGGCATTGACCAGATGCTCGGCATGGATCGTACCCTTGTCGGTGACCACATCCCATGTGCCATCGGGGCGGGGGGTGGTAGCGATCACCTTGGTATGCAGCACGATCTCGGCCCCGCCCATCTTGGCCGCGCGCGCATAGGCATGGGTCGTACCAGAGGGGTCGAGATGGCCATCTAGCGGATCGTAAAGCCCGCCCAAGACGCCCGCGACATTGGTGATGGGCGAGAGCTTCTTGATCTCATCCGGGCCGATGATCTCGGTGTCCATGCCCATGTAGCGATGCTTCGCGCGCTCGGCCTTCAGCATATCGAGCCGCTCGGGCGTATCGGCCAGCGTCACGCCGCCCACATGGTGCAGGCCGCATGACATCCCGGTCAACGCCTCCAACTCGCGGTAAAGGCGAATGGTGTAGCCCTGAAGCGCCGCCATGTTGGTGTCGCCGTTGAGCGTGTGAAAACCGCCCGCTG
>JAQCLA010000326.1 GCA_027592105.1 Pseudomonadota bacterium
ACGAAAAGGGCCGCTTCGCTGTCGCCCACGAAATATTCCCATTCCTTGGGCGTGTAGGCGGTGTTGAGCGGCAAGAAGACGACACCGGCCTTGATGCAGGCAGCATAGAGCGCCAGCGCTTGAGGTGATTTCTCGATATGCACGGCCACCCGGTCACCCGGCACCAGCCCAAGGGCCACCAAGGCATGCGCGGTCTGATCGGTCAGATTCAGAAAGGCACCGTGGCTGAGCGTGCTACCATCGGGCAGATGCAAAAAAGGGGTGGTTTTGTCCTCATGTGGGGCGAAAAGCGCATCATATAGCGGGTTTGTCATGCCAAATCCTTGGGTCTTGCGTGTCGGCGCCTTAGGCGTCGCTATTGGATTGCGGTTCAGCCAGCGTCATGTAGCGGCTGAAACCGCCGGTGATATGGTCAAAGGCCGCGCGCCGCGCGGCATCTTCATCGCCCGAGGCGATGGCAGCGGTGATCGCCTCATGCTCGGCAATCGACTCGGCCACATTGGTGACAAGCGACAGGCCCCGACGCCGAAACTGGTGCATCTCGCGCACCAGATTGTCATAGGTCACCTTGGCCTTGGGGTTGCCCGAAGCCGCCAGCAGCATGTCGTGAAACTCGATGTTCAGCGCGTAGTATTTGGTCGTGTCGCCCGTGGTATAGGCGCTGCGCATCTGGTCGAGGTTGCGCTCAAGCTGGGCGATCAGCCGCGCCTCCAGCCCCTCGCGCAGACGCCGCGCTGCCGCCGCACAGGCCATGGCAAAGATCGCGCCGCGCAGATCGTAGAGATTGCGCGCCTCGGTCAGCGTTGTTTTATGGACGAATGCGCCGCGATTGGCGATCAAATCGATCAGCCCGCTATCGGCCAAGGACCGGATCGCTTCGCGCACGGTGCCGCGGCTTACGCCCATGGCATTGGACAGCGAAAGCTCGTTGAGCTTTTCGCCCGCCGCCAGATCGCCGCTGACGATCATGCGCTCGATCTCGCCGCGCACCTCGCCGGCAAGTGTCGCGCGCTGTAGTCCGATTGTCTTCACCGCTTTCACCATGTTGCCACCTCAACCGCCGATGATGTTTTTGTCAACATTTAACATTTTTATTGTCAAGCATCGACCTTTCACATACATGATTACGGGGGGTTGCACCACGGGGAGGACGCATGACATCGCCTGCAAATCAGCACAACGCAAATGCCGAGAACGGGGTCGAAAATTCCGCTCAGGCCCCCGTTGCCAGTGCGGCCCTCAAGGGTTTGCGCGTCCTTGACCTGACGCGCGTCCGTTCCGGCCCGACCTGCGTGCGCCAATTGGCCGATTGGGGGGCCGATGTCATCAAGATCGAGGCGCCCGTTGATGAGGCGCAGTTTGGTGGCCCGCGCCACGGCCCCGATTTCCAGAACCTTCATCGCAACAAACGCTCGCTGACGATCGATCTGAAATCACCGGCGGGTGTGGCGGCGTTCAAGCGGCTGGCCGATACCGCCGATATCATCGTCGAGAATTTTCGCCCCGGCGTGAAAAAGCGTTTGGGCATTGATTACGACACATTGTCGATGACCAATCCGCGGCTGATTTACGCCTCGATCTCGGGCTTTGGGCAGGATGGGCCGTTGGCCGACCGCCCCGGCTTTGACCAGATCGCGCAAGGCATGGGTGGGCTGATGTCCATCACAGGCGAGCCGGGCACCGGCCCGATGCGCGTGGGCATCCCGATCGCCGATCTTTGCGCCGGGCTGTTCGCCGCCCAAGGTATCTTGATCGCGCTCTATGAGCGCCAGCACTCGGGCCACGGGCAATGGGTGCAGACCTCGCTTTTGCAAGCACAGGTCTTCATGCTCGATTTTCAGGCCGCGCGTTTCTTGATGGATGGCGATATTCCGAAACAGGCGGGCAATAATCACCCGACCACCATTCCCACAGGCGTGTTCAAGACCAGCGATGGCCATATGAATATCGCGGTGACGGGTAACCAGATTTGGCAGAAATTCTGCGAAAGCATGGGCCGCGCCGATTGGATCGCAGATGCGCGGTACCTCAACGCCGCTGCCCGCTCGCAAAACCGCGCCGCACTCAACGCCGAGATCGAGGCGATCACGCTCACCGATACGACAGCGGCTTGGATCGACAAGTTCAATGATGCCGGTGTTCCAGCCGGTGAGATCAACGATATCGGTCAGGTGTTTTCCAACCCGCAAGTGCGCCATCTGGGCCTTGCCCAGCCTGTCGTCAGCCAAGAGCGCGGCGCGACCGAGTTGGTAGGCCAACCCATCATCATGAGCCGCACCCCCAGCACCATTGCCGCGCCGCCACCGCTGGCCGGTCAGCACACCGCCGATATCTTGACCGAGATCGGCTATTCCGCCGCCGAGATCGCCGCCATGAAAGCCTCTGGCGCAATCTGAGATCCAAGGGACTCCCAAGACATGACCGACAAGATCCTGACCGAGCAGCATGGCGATATCGCCCGCATCATTTTCAACCAGCCCGAAAAGCGCAACGCTGTCTCGCTCGAGATGTGGGAGGCGGTCGAGGCTGCCGTGACGCGCTTTCAAGCTGATGACAGCGTGCGCATCCTGATCTTGTCGGGGGCAGGCGGCAAAGCCTTTGTCTCGGGTGCTGATATTTCCAAGTTCGAAAGCGAACGCGCCAGCGAAGAGGCGGTGGCCCATTACAACGCCACCACCAAGCGCGTCTACGATATGGTCGAGGCTTTCCCAAAGCCCACCATCGCCCAGATCGACGGCTTTTGCATCGGTGGCGGCATGGCGCTGGCGCTGTGCTGTGATCTGCGCATCTGTGGCGCAGGCGCAAGTTTCGCGGTGCCTGCGGCCAAGCTGGGTCTGGGATATGGCTACTATGGCATCAAGCGTCTGGTCGATGTGGTCGGCCCCTCCTTCGCGAAGGAGATTTTCTACACCGCCCGCCGTTTCGACGCCGAAGAGGCCCGCGTGATGGGTCTGGTCAACCGTG
>JAQCLA010000327.1 GCA_027592105.1 Pseudomonadota bacterium
GAAATCCAGCGACTTGACCGCCTCGCGGTAGTCGAAATCCGCAAGCGGGTTCGACTTCGCGTCATGCTGGTGCAAAATGTCGAGGTTCAGCGTCTTGGGCCACCACTCGGACACGCCGGTTGCCTGCGTCGTCATCGATCCATGCATCACCGGGCATTTGCCTGCCGGTTTGTCATCTCCGTCCATCATCGCCTTTCTCCATATTCTCTGCAAAGCTGCTTGGCATCACGCCGCCGTGGGAAAAGCCTATGGGCGATTCCCTTGTCCTGCATTGCCCATAGCAAAGATGTGCGATCAGGATAAGTTGTATTTCCTGATTGTCATGATAAGTTCATCTTATGACAAACATCACCTTTCGCCAATTACGCTTTGTCGATGCGCTGGCCCGGTTCCGCCATTTCGGGCTGGCGGCCGAGGCTTGTTCCGTCACCCAGCCCGCTTTGTCGATGCAGATCAAGGCGCTGGAGGAGAGCTTGGGCGCCAAGCTGTTCGAGCGCGGCGCGCGGCAAGTGCGGCTGACCGGCCTGGGCGAAGAGATCGCTACGCGCGCGCGCGACATCTTGCGCGCCGTGGGCGAGTTGGAGGATGTGGCCCGCACCCGGCGCGACGGGCCGGGGGGGCGGCTGCGATTGGGGGTGATCCCAACCATCGCGCCATACCTGCTGCCGCGGCTGATCCGCGATCTGGGTGCGCGCTACCCCGGCGTCGATCTTCAGCTACGCGAAACCCAGACCGAACGATTGATCGGCGAGCTGCGCGATGGGCGGCTCGATACGGCACTGGTCGCCCTGCCGGTATCCGAGCCGGGCCTGACCGAGGTGGCGCTTTTTTCCGAAGGTTTTGTGCTGGTCCGCCCCGCGGCCGAGGCAGGCCGCCCTGTCCCTTCCCCCGCCGCTCTACCCGATATGCAGCTTTTACTCTTGGAGGAGGGGCATTGCTTTCGCGACCAAGCGCTCGAGGTTTGTGGCCTGAGAACCGGCGCACGGCACGCGGGGCTTGACGGCTCGTCGCTCTCCACACTGGTGCAGATGGTGGGCGCAGGCTTGGGCGTGACGCTCATCCCCGAAATGGCGGTGGGGGTGGAAACCCGTGGTGCCAGCGTCGCCGTGCAACGTTTCGAGACCACGCGCCCGGCCCGCACTGTCGGCATGATCTGGCGCAGCACCAGCGCGCTGGCCGCCGAGTTGCACGATCTGGCCGAGGTGGTGCGCCAATCGGTCGAAGCGATGTATGACGCCGCCCGCTTAGGCTGAGGCCCGCGCAAACCCCACGATCTCATCCACCAGCGCATCCAGCGTGTCGATAGCGCATGCGCCGGGGGCGACCGCGTCAGCGATCAGCGAAAACTCGGTGCAGGCGATCAGTTGCACCTCGGCCCCCTTGGCCAAAAGCGCCTCAGATGCGGCCTGAAGTGCCGCGCGCGCGGCATCTGTCGGGCCATTGGCCTTGATTTCGCGGATCGCGTCGAGCAGTGCCGCGCCATCATCAGGGTGGACCACCTCCAACCCCAATGCTGCCAATGCGCCATCGAACAGACCCACCTTCGCCACGGCGGGCGAGGCCAAAAGCCCGACCTTGCCGCCAAGCCCCGCGACAGCCAACGCCGCGCGCGCCGAGGCCGCGACCATGTCGAGAAAGGGAATATTGACCGCCGCCCGGATATCGCCCGCATAATGATGCGCGGTGTTGCAGGGCATGGCGAGCGCCATTGCCCCCGCCCCCTCCAGCCGCTTTGCCATCGCCGCCAGCACCGGCGCGGGGTCCGCGCCCGTGCCGTCGATCAGCCGCGCGATGCGGCTTGGCACTTGGCTGTTTTGATCCACGAGCAGCGGGATATGGTCTGCATCATCGCGTGCTGGCACAGCCGCGATGATCTTTTGCATCAATAGAACCGTCGCCTCTGGCCCCATGCCGCCAAGGATGCCGACCGTTTTCATCCGCGCGCCAAGGCGCCTTTATAGGCAAATAGCCCGACTGACCCGCCGGTGTGCAGAAACACGACCCGCTCACCCTTTTTGAAATGCCCCTTGCGGCACAGATCGATCAGCCCCGCCGCCCCTTTGCCGGAATAGACGGGATCAAGCAAAATCCCCTCCAACTCGGCGAACATGCGGATCGCCTCCAGCGTATCCTCACGCGGCAGGCCATAGCCCGCGCCGACGTAATCGGTATTGGCCACCACATCTTCGCGCGTAACCACGCCTGCACAGCCCAGTTTCTCGGCGGTGCGACAGGCCAGATCAAAAACCATCTGTTCTTGCCGTTCCTTGGGCGCGCGGGTGCCGATGCCAAGCACCGGGATGGCCGCATTCAACGCGCAAAACCCCGCGACTAGCCCCGCTTGCGTGCCGGACGATCCCGTCGCCGTGACCAGATGATCGACCAGCAGCCCGCGCTCATTGACTTGGCCCAACAGCTCCAACGCGCAATTCACATAGCCCAGCGCGCCCGTGGGGTTCGACCCGCCACCGGGAATGGTGTAGACGCGCCGCCCCTTGGCGCGCGCGGCCTCCGCCGCCCGTTCCATCGCGGCGGGCATATCGGTGCCGCCCGGATGCACCTCGGTCGTGGACCCGTGCAGATGATCGAGCAGCACATTGCCATTCTCGGTGTAATCGGGGTCTTGGTAGCCTGTCCGATCTTCCAAAAGAATATGGCACCCCATCCCCAGCTTCGCGGCGAAGGCGGCGGTCTGGCGGGCATGGTTGGATTGCGTGGCCCCTTGCGTCATGACCATATCGGCGCCCTCGGCCTGCGCCTCGGCCATCAAGAACTCCAGCTTGCGTGTCTTGTTGCCGCCCGATGACATGCCGGTGCAATCATCGCGCTTGATCCAAATCTCTGGCCCACCCAAGGCGTCGCTCAGGCGATCCATCCGTTCCAAAGGCGTCGGCAAATGGGCAAGAAAGACGCGGGGAAATCGGGAAAGATGCATGACCATGGGCTCCGCCATAAGGGTG
>JAQCLA010000328.1 GCA_027592105.1 Pseudomonadota bacterium
CAACCTGTAGCAAAGCGAAACATGGCAGAACTGGGGCCATCCGCGGCACAAAAAGCCTAGATCCCTCCATGATCCGACCATTTTGCAGCGATATCCATCAGGGCAGTGAAAGAGATTCGCCCTGTTGGATGCTGTGTTGCGCCATCAGTCGGCATAAAGGAGATCAGAATGTTCCGCATACTCGCTGCAACTGCGTTGGCGCTTCCGGCAATTGCTGGCGTCGCGCAGGCAACCCCACCGCAAACCAGCATGTTTCTTGGGACCGATACGTTGACCATCAGCAAGGGCCTTGAATCGCTCGGCTACGAGGTTGTTTCGATCGGTGTCGACGAATCCGGCGCAGAGGCCGAAGTTCGCGATGGCGATTATCTTTACGATGTCACCATTGATATGGCCTCGGGGCTGATCGTTCGTGTCGAATCCGACGGCGATCTGGACGGCGACGTCTGACCGACTGCGCATGCTTTCGGCCCGATGTTGGGGCCGGATTGCGGTTTTCCTTCGCGGACTTTAGCGACATAACCGCCGCATGATCACCCGTCACCATCTCAAGGACGATGCGCGTTCCGTTGCCGAATATTCGGATTGCGAACGCTATCGCTATACGCTGACGCGCGTCTGGAACCCCGATGGGGACCGGGCGCTTTTCGTGATGCTCAACCCTTCGACCGCGACCGAGGTGCAGAACGACCCTACGGTTGAGCGTTGTGAAAGACGGGCGCGGGCGCTGGGCTTTGGGGCGTTTCGCGTCCTCAACATCTTTGCTTATCGCGCCACCGACCCGCGTGATATGCGCCGCGCGGTTGATCCGGTCGGGCCTGATAATGACGCGGCAATCTTGGCCTCAGTGCCTTGGGCTGATTGCGTCATCTGTGCTTGGGGCACGCATGGCGCGCATTTGGATCGCGGTGCGCAGGTGGCGGTGATGCTGTGCGATGCGGGGGCCGCGCTGTTTCATCTTGGGCTCAGCCAAGCGGGCCATCCCAAGCATCCGCTCTACATCGGCTACGCAGTCCAACCCCAACCATGGGAGATCGACCATGTCGGGCATTGAAGGCTTTCGCCAGTCACGCATGGCTATCAATGGTATTACCCTTTCGGTGCATCGGGGTGGCGTGGGGCCTGCGCTGATCTTGCTGCATGGCTATCCGCAAAATCACATGACTTGGCATCGAATAGCGCCCGGTTTGGCGCAGCATTTCGATGTGATCATTCCCGATCTGCGCGGCTATGGCGAAAGTGACGCACCGCCCGATGACGCAGGGCATACCGTCTATTCCAAGTGCGAAATGGCGCACGATATCGTTGGGCTGATGGATGCGCTGGGCTTGGCACGGGCGCATGTCATGGGCCATGATCGCGGCGCGCGGGTGGCCTATCGCTTGGCGCTGGACCATCCGCGGCGGATTGCGCGACTGGGCATTATCGAGATCGTGCCGACGGCTGATTTCTGGCGTGCATGGGAT
This sequence comes from Pseudomonadota bacterium, assembly GCA_027592105.1. Lineage (GTDB taxonomy): Bacteria > Pseudomonadota > Alphaproteobacteria > Rhodobacterales > Rhodobacteraceae > Roseicyclus. The sequence continues at coordinate 1,467 of JAQCLA010000328.1, forward strand.
CGTGAACTCGCCTTGCGCGCCTATCACTGGACCTTTTTGGCGCAACCAGCGCCATTGCCAGAAACGCTGATCAATGCCGATGGGCCGGGCTATATCAAACGCACCTTGGCCAGTTGGTCACTGACGGGCGATCTATCCGCCTTTGCACCTGCGGCCTTGGACAGCTACCTGCGCCAAGCGACCGACCCCACGCGGATCGCGGCGATGTGTGCCGATTATCGCGCAGGGGCCGGGATCGATCGCGCATTGGATGAGGCGGATCGCGCAGCAGGCCGCAAGATCGCAGCACCGCTACACTTCGTTTGGGCCGCAGGTGGTTTTCCGGCGCGCACGGGCGATCCCTTGGCGATCTGGCGGGCATGGGCCGATGCGGTCAGCGGCGGCTGCATCTCCGGTTGCGGTCATTTCGCGATGGAAGAAGCACCTGATGCGGTGCTGGAGCATATGCTGCCGCATTTCTTGGGTTGAATGGCAGCTCAGGCCGTTTCCGCAGCCGTATCAAGATCGATGGCGCGCAAGATGATCGCCGCCGGATCAAGCCCTTGTGCCCCCGCGACTGTCAGGATCACCTCGCCGTTGAACAAGATATCGGCCCCGTCGCCATCGGCGAAATCCGCGACCGTGATCGCCGGATCAGGTGTCGCGTCGGGGTCGAACATCACCTCGATCACATCCTGGGTCGGGTCGAAATCTGTGACATGCCCCGCCACGGCCACCATTTCGATGAAGCTACCGGTGATGAAGCTGTCCTGACCCTCGCCGCCTGTGGCGATATCCTGCGCGCCGACGATGATGACGTCATCGCCATCGCCACCATCGAGCAGGTCACCCTGATCCTCGTCATGTGGGCCGAAGATCGAATCGCCGGCGGCAAAGGTGCCATCTAGACGATCATTGCCCGCGCCGCCCAACAGCGTGTCAGTGCCAAAGCCGCCCTGAAGGTAGTCGTCACCGTCAGCACCCGCGAGGTGATCATCGCCCTCACCCCCGAACAACAGATCGCCGTCAGCGCCGCCCGACAGGGTGTCGTGACCATCCCCCCCGACGATGAAGTCGGTTCCGTCACCGCCGGTGACGCTATCATCGCCTTCGTCGCCATAGATCTCATCCGCGCCACCCTGGCCGAGGATGGTATCGTCCCCCTCATTGCCGAAGAGCGCGTCATCATCTTGCCCGCCTTCGATCAGATCGGCACCCGGCCCGCCCGTGATCGCGTCATCGCCGCCGCCACCCAAAAGGCTATCCATCCCTTCGCGGCCGCGCAGCACATCGTCGCCCGTGCCACCATCGAGCAGGTCGTCGCCAGCATAGCCGTCAAGCGTGTCGTCACCCGGCCCGCCTGAAAGGGTATCGTCACCCATGCCGCCTGTCAGATTGTCATCACCCGCGCCCCCTGTCGTTGTGACCGGGTCATCGCCACCGCGCAGCAGATCGCCCAGCGATGGGGCCTGTTGGTGCGATTGGGTGGTGGTCACATCATCTTGCGCGG
>JAQCLA010000329.1 GCA_027592105.1 Pseudomonadota bacterium
ATGACGAGGCGACACTGTCGGGGATCTTGCTGCATGCAAGACAGGGCAACACGCGTGACGGGATTACCGGGGCGCTGATCTGTCGGCGCGATATCTACCTCCAACTCCTCGAGGGGCCAGCGGCAGCAGTGCTGGCGCTTTATGCGCGTATCCGGCGTGACGACCGCCATCTTGAGGTCCGCGAGCATGTGAACGAACGCGTCCCTGCCCGGCTTTTCGGGGATTGGGCGATGCTGCACGATCCGGCGCAAAGTCTGATCTGGTCGCCCGACGCGCTGACCGATGCAAAGCGCGCAAGTTTGACACCTGCCGAGCTGCGCCGCGTGTTCGAAACCCTGGCCACAAACGCCCAAGCAACACAGTAAAGACCCGGAAAATGCAAAAAGGCCCCCGTCACCGGGGGCCTTTTGCTATGCCTGAACCCGTTGATCAGGCGATCTTGGGCAGCAATTCATCGAGCGACTTTTTCGCGTCACCATAGAACATGCGCGTGTTCTCCTTGAAGAACAGCGGGTTCTCGATGCCCGAATAGCCCGTGCCTTGGCCGCGCTTGGACACAAAGACCTGCTTGGCTTTCCACACTTCCAGCACCGGCATACCGGCGATGGGGCTGTTGGGGTCGTCTTGGGCGGCCGGGTTCACGATGTCGTTCGAGCCGATGACGATGACCACATCGGTCGATGGGAAATCATCGTTGATCTCGTCCATCTCCAACACGATGTCATAGGGCACCTTGGCCTCGGCCAGAAGCACGTTCATATGGCCCGGCAGACGGCCCGCAACGGGGTGGATGGCAAAGCGCACTGTCTTGCCTGCGGCGCGCAGCTTGCGGGTCAATTCACTGACCGATTGCTGCGCTTGCGCCACCGCCATGCCGTAACCCGGCACGATGACCACGCTATCGGCCTCGTTCAGGGCAGAGGCAACACCATCGCTGTCGATGGCGATCTGCTCACCCTCGATCGCCTGCTGCTCGCCCTTGGCACCGCCAAAGCCGCCCAAGATGACCGACACGAAGCTGCGGTTCATCGCCTTACACATGATGTAGGACAAGATCGCGCCGCTTGAGCCCACCAGCGCGCCCACCACGATGAGCAGGTCATTACCAAGCGAAAAGCCGATCGCCGCTGCCGCCCAGCCGGAGTAGCTGTTCAGCATCGAGACGACGACAGGCATGTCCGCCCCGCCGATGCCCATGATCAGGTGATAGCCGATGAACAACGCCAAAAGCGTGAGGACCACAAGCGTCCAGCCGCCGGAGCCGCCCAGATACATCGCCGCCAACAGCACCGATGCGCCAGCCGCGCCCGCGTTCAGCATATGGCCGCCGGGCAATTGCTTGGCGGCGCTATCGACGCGACCCGCCAATTTTCCATAGGCAATGACCGAACCGGTAAAGGTCACGGCACCGATCCAGATGCCCAAGACCAGCTCGACCCGCAAGATACCGACTTCAACGGCGGTTTTCTTGGCCAAAAGGGCCGCGAAATTCGACATGGTGCCGATCATCTCATAGACCGGGGTGGCCAATGGCCCCTCGGGCTGCGGGAAGGCCATGCCGGCAGCTGTCAGCACTTCGCCCACGCTGACCAGCTCGATATGGGCGTTGAAACCCACGAAAACGGCGGCGAGACCGACCAGCGAATGCATGATCGCTACAAGCTCGGGCATTTGTGTCATCTGGACCTTGGTGGCCAGTTGATAGCCCACGCCCGCACCCGCCGCGATCAAGATGATCGACATGAGCCAAAGCCCCGAGCCCGGCCCGATCAAGGTGGCCACGACCGCAATGGCCATGCCCGCAATGCCATACCAAACCGCGCGCTTGGCGCTTTCCTGACCAGAAAGCCCGCCCAACGACAGGATGAAGAGAACGCCCGCGACCGCGTAGGCCGCAATGGTGAAACCGAAATCCATCTGTTCTACCCCTGCCCGCTCAAGATTTCTGGAACATGGCGAGCATGCGCCGTGTCACGAGGAAACCGCCGAAGATATTCACGGCGGCCATGAAGATGCCGAGTGCGGCCAAAAGCGTGATCAAGATCGAGCTTGAGCCGATCTGCATCAACGCGCCCAGAATAACGATGGACGAAATCGCGTTCGTCACCGCCATCAAGGGCGTGTGCAAGCTATGCGCCACGTTCCAGATCACCTGGAAGCCGATGAAGACCGACAAGACGAAGACGATGAAATGCTGCATGAAGCTGGCGGGCGCGATCAGCCCGACACCCAGCACCAGCGCACCACCCACGGCCAAAAGCGTGACCTGGTTCTTGGTCTGCGCCTTGAAAGCGGCGATTTCGGCCGCGCGCTTTTCTTCCGGCGTCAGTTCCTTGGGCTTTTCTTTCTTCGACGCTGCCGCGATGGCGGCCACTTTCGGCGGCGGCGGCGGATAGGTGATCTCGCCCCCAAAGACCGCTGTGGCCCCACGGATCACGTCATCTTCCATGTTGTGATTGACCGCGCCGTCCTTGGCCGGGGTCAGATCGGTCATCATGTGACGGATGTTGGTGGAATACAGCGTCGAGGCCTGCGCAGCCATCCGGCTTGGGAAATCGGTATAGCCGATGATATTGACGCCATTGTCGGAGACAACGCGCTCATCAGCCTTGGTCAATTCGCAATTGCCGCCACGCTCGGCGGCCAAGTCGATGATGACCGAGCCGGGCTTCATCGCGGCGACCATGTCCTTGGTCCACAACAGCGGCGCAGGGCGACCGGGGATCAAAGCAGTGGTGATCACGATGTCCATCTCGGGCGCGATCTCGCGGAATTTCGCAAGCTGCTTGGCTTGGAACTCCGGACTTTGCGGCGGCGCATAACCACCGGTTGCCGCGCCATCGGGCAATTCATCGGCCGAGAATTCGAGGAAGACGAACTCCGCCCCCATCGATTCGATCTGTTCGGCCACTTCGGGGCGCACATCGAAGGCATAGGTGATCGCACCAAGCGAG
>JAQCLA010000330.1 GCA_027592105.1 Pseudomonadota bacterium
GGCTTCGAACAATTCCGCCACGCGGGGAAGACCCCCGGTGATGTCCTTGGTCTTGGCACCTTCGCGCGGGATACGCGCCACGACTTCACCGGCTTGGATGGTCTGACCATCCTCGACCGACAAGATCGCATCCACCGACATCGTATAGGTGACGGGGTTACCCGCATCGTTCCGCACCGGCTGGCCATCGGCATCGACGATCAAGATCTCGGGCTTCAGCTCGTTGCCCTTGGGCGCTGTGCGCCAATCGGACACGATCTTTTGCGTCATACCCGTTGCATCATCGGTCTCGTCACGGATGGAGACACCCGAGGTCAGATCGACGAATTTCACCGTCCCCGATTTCTCGGCGATGATGGGCAGCGTGTAGGGGTCCCATTCGAACAGGCGATCGCCACGGCTGACCTTTTGGCCCTCGGCGACATGCACCTTGGTGCCATAGCCCAGCTTGAAGCTGGCGCGTTCGGCACCATGCTCGTCGCTGATGACAAGCTGCATGTTCCGGCCCATCACAACCTGCTCGCCCGCCGGGTTCTGCAGCAAGGTGGGGTTCGCGAAGTGCACGATGCCGTCGACATTCACCTCTTGGAAGGATTGCTGCGCACCTTGGGCAACGCCGCCGATGTGGAATGTCCGCATCGTCAGCTGTGTACCGGGCTCACCGATCGACTGGGCGGCGATGATGCCGACCGCTTCGCCGGTGTTGACGCGTGTACCGCGTGCAAGGTCACGACCATAGCACGAGGCGCAAACGCCCTCTTCGGCCTCACAGGTCAGCGGGCTGCGGATCTTGCACGACACGACACCCGCAGTTTCGACCGCATCGGCGCGACGCTCGTCGATCAGTTCGCCACGCGCCACGATCACCTCATCGGTGCCGGGAACGCAGATATCTTCGCCCGCGGTGCGGCCCAAGATACGCTCGGCCAACGAGGCAACAACCTCACCATCATTGACGGCGGCGGTTGCGGTGATGACGTTCTCGGTGCCGCAATCCTCCATCCGGATGATGCAGTCCTGCGCCACATCGACCAGACGACGGGTCAAATAACCCGAGTTCGCCGTCTTGAGCGCCGTATCGGATAGACCTTTGCGCGCGCCGTGGGTCGAGTTGAAGTATTCAAGAACGGTCAGACCTTCCTTGAAGTTCGAGATGATCGGCGTCTCGATGATTTCGCCCGAGGGCTTGGCCATCAGGCCGCGCATCCCGCCCAGCTGCTTCATCTGCGTGACCGAGCCACGCGCACCCGAGTGGGCCATCATATAGACGGAGTTGGGTTCCATTTCGGCACCGTTCTCGTCGTATTTCTTGGCCGAGATGGTATCCATCATCGCATCGGTGACTTTGTCGTTGGCTTTCGACCAAGCATCGATGACCTTGTTGTACTTTTCGCCCTGTGTGATCAGGCCGTCCATGTACTGCTGTTCGAATTCCTTGACCTGATCGCGGGTCTCATCGACCAGCGCCCATTTGGTATCGGGAACGACCATGTCGTCCTTGCCAAAGGAGATCCCGGCCTTGAACGCCTCGCGGAAGCCCATGCCCATGATCTGGTCGCAGAAAATGACCGACTCTTTCTGGCCGCAATAGCGGTAGACGGTGTCGATGACCTGCTGCACCTCTTTCTTACGCAGAAGGCGGTTGACCAGGTCGAAGGGTGCCTTGGCATTGAGCGGCAGAAGATCGCCCAAAAGCGCGCGACCGGCGGTGGTGTCGAAACGCACCCATACCTCGTTACCCTCTTCGTCGATCTGCTTGATGCGGGCCTTGACGCGCGCATGCAGGTGCAATTCGCCCGCGTCCAGCGCGTGGCGGATTTCATCGACATCGGAGAAGACCATGTCCTGACCCTTCATCCCCTCACGCTCGAGCGTGACGTAATAAAGGCCAAGGATCATATCCTGCGACGGAACGATGATCGGTGCGCCGTTGGCAGGCGACAGAACGTTGTTGGTCGACATCATCAAGACGCGCGCTTCCAGCTGTGCCTCAAGGCTCAGCGGCACGTGCACGGCCATCTGGTCACCGTCGAAGTCGGCGTTGAAGGCCGAACAGACCAGCGGGTGAAGCTGGATCGCCTTACCCTCGATCAGCACGGGCTCGAACGCCTGAATGCCCAAGCGGTGCAGCGTCGGCGCGCGGTTCAAAAGCACGGGGTGTTCGCGGATCACCTCATCGAGGATATCCCAGACCTCGGGGCGCTCTTTCTCGACCAGCTTCTTGGCTTGCTTGACGGTCGAGGACAGACCCTTGGCCTCAAGCCGCGAGTAGATGAAGGGCTTGAACAGTTCGAGCGCCATCTTTTTCGGCAGACCGCACTGGTGCAGCTTCAACTCGGGGCCGGTCACGATGACCGAGCGGCCCGAGAAGTCGACGCGCTTGCCGAGCAGGTTCTGACGGAAGCGGCCCTGCTTGCCCTTGAGCATATCCGAGAGCGATTTCAGCGGGCGCTTGTTGGCACCTGTGATCACCCGGCCACGACGGCCATTGTCGAAGAGCGCATCGACCGCTTCTTGCAGCATCCGCTTTTCGTTGCGCACGATGATATCGGGCGCGCGCAATTCGATCAGGCGCTTGAGGCGGTTGTTGCGGTTGATCACGCGGCGATAAAGATCGTTAAGATCCGAGGTCGCGAAACGGCCACCATCGAGCGGCACCAGCGGGCGCAGTTCGGGCGGGATCACGGGGATTACGGTCAGCACCATCCACTCGGGGCGGTTGCCCGACTCGAGGAAGCTTTCGACGATCTTGAGGCGCTTGATGATTTTCTTGGGCTTCAATTCGCCCGTGGCTTCCTTCAACTCTTCGCGCAGCGTGTTGGCCTCAGCTTCGAGGTCGATATTGGCCAGCATTTCGCGGATCGCTTCGGCACCGATATTGGCGCTGAACGCATCCGAGCCATAGGCGTCCTGTGCGTCGAGGAATTCCTCTTCGCTCATCAACTGGCCG
>JAQCLA010000331.1 GCA_027592105.1 Pseudomonadota bacterium
CATCGGCGGAGAGCTGATGGGCCTTTGGCGCGATCTTTTCGCGGCAGACCGCGACCAAATCCTCGGCCCCGCAGATCATGCACGAGAGCGTGCCGCAGATTTGCAGATGCGCGACCGCGCCCACGGGCTGCAATTGGAACATAAAGTAGAAGGTCGCCACCTCGAGCGCGCGAATATGCGCCAGCCCCAGCATATCGGCCACGTATTCGATCGCGGGCCGGGTCAGCCACCCCTCTTGCTCTTGCGCGCGCCACAAAAGCGGGATGATGGCGCTGGCCTGCCGCCCCTCGGGGTATTTGGTGATCTGCGCCTCAGCCCAAGCGAGGTTCGCAGGCGTGAAGGCAAAACTGGCGGGCTGTTCGGGGTGAAGGCGGCGAAGCATGTGGTCGTCTATCCTGGCTTGATCGTCCGGTGGCGGGTCGGAAAGGGCGGCGGCCTCCGGCGGGGATATTTATGAAACGAAGAAGCGATGGGGCGATTAGCGGTCCACCTCGCCGAAGACGATGTCGAGGGACCCCAAGATCGCCGAGACATCGGCCAGCTGGTGGCCACGGCAGAGGTAATCCATCGCTTGCAGATGCGCAAAGCCCGGCGCGCGGAGTTTGGCGCGATAGGGTTTGTTGGTGCCATCGGCCACGAGATAGACGCCGAATTCGCCCTTGGGTGCCTCGACCGCGGCGTAGATCTCGCCTGCGGGGACGTGGAAACCCTCGGTATAGAGTTTGAAGTGATGGATGAGCGCCTCCATCGAGGTTTTCATCTCGGCGCGTTTGGGCGGGCTGATCTTGCCGCGCGTCATCACCGGGCCTTGGTTTTCAGGCAGGCGCAGCTTGGCGCAGGCTTGCTTGATGATCGCGGTCGACTCGCGCATTTCGGCCATGTGGCACAGGTAGCGATCATAGCAATCGCCATTGGTGCCGACGGGGATCTGGAAGTCGAACTCATCGTAGCATTCATAGGGCTGGGCGCGGCGCAGATCCCAGGCAAGCCCCGTGCCGCGCGCCATCACGCCGGAAAAGCCCCAATTTTGAATGTCATCCTCGGTCACGACGCCGATATCGACATTGCGCTGTTTGAAGATGCGGTTCTCGGTCAAGAGCGTGTCGATATCGGCCAGCGCATTGGGGAAGGCATCGGCCCATGCATCGATATCGTCGATCAGCGCGGGCGGCAGATCCTGATGCACGCCGCCGGGACGGAAATAGGCGGCATGCAGCCGCGCCCCACAGGCGCGCTCGTAGAAGATCATCAGCTTTTCGCGTTCCTCGAAGCCCCAGAGCGGCGGCGTCAGCGCGCCGACATCCAAGGCCTGCGTGGTCACGTTCAAAAGGTGATTGAGGATGCGCCCGATCTCGCAATAAAGCACGCGGATGAGCTGCGCGCGGCGCGGCACCGGGGTATTGGTCAGCCGCTCGATCGCCAGAACCCACGCATGTTCCTGGTTCATCGTGCCGACGTAATCGAGCCGGTCGAAATAGGGCAGGTTTTGCAGATAGGTGCGGCTTTCCATCAGCTTTTCGGTGCCGCGGTGCAACAGCCCGATATGCGGGTCGCAGCGCTCGCAGATCTCGCCGTCAAGCTCGAGCACGAGGCGCAGCACACCATGCGCCGCCGGGTGCTGGGGGCCGAAATTGATGTTGAAATTGCGGATCTTCTGCTCGCCTGTCTGGGCGTCTTGAAATCCCTTTGCGCCGTCCATCATTTCGCGGCCTCCTTGGCCTTTTCATCGCCGGGCAGGATGTAATCGGCCCCTTCCCATGGCGACATGAAATCGAACTGGCGGTATTCTTGGACCAGCTTGACGGGCTCATAGACCACGCGTTTACGCTCTTCGTCATAGCGCACTTCGGTGAAGCCGGAGGTGGGAAAATCCTTGCGCAGGGGATGACCGCGAAAGCCGTAATCGGTCAGGATGCGGCGCAGATCGGCATGGCCCGTGAACATGATGCCGAACATGTCGAACACCTCGCGCTCATACCAGCCCGCGCCGGGATGTACCCCGGTGATCGAAGGCAGCATCTCATCCTCGCGCAAGGCGCATTTCACGCGGATGCGGTGGTTTTGATACATGCTCAGAAAATGCCACACCACATCGAAGCGGCGATCGCGGGTGGGCCAGTCGACGGCGGTGATGTCGATCAGCGTCGAGAATTTGCAGCTTTGATCGGCTTTCAGCCATTCGATGAAATCCACCACGGCAGCGGCGGTGATCTCGACCGTCAACTCGCCATGATCCGAAACAGCGGTGCCGATGACGGCATCGCGTTGCTTTTCGGCGATATGGGCGGCCAGTTCGTTCAGAGCGTCGCGGCTCATCTGTCGTCTCCTTCGCGCAATTGCGCGTCAGCGCGTGATGGTGCCCGTGCGGCGGATTTTCCGCTGCAACTGGAGAATACCGTAAAGCAGCGCCTCGGCCGTGGGGGGGCAGCCCGGCACATAGATATCGACCGGCACGATGCGGTCACAGCCACGCACAACGGAATAGCTGTAGTGATAATAGCCACCGCCATTGGCACATGACCCCATCGAAATGACATAGCGGGGTTCCGGCATCTGGTCGTAGACCTTGCGCAGCGCGGGCGCCATCTTGTTAGTCAGCGTCCCGGCTACGATCATGACGTCGGATTGGCGCGGGGACGCGCGCGGCGCGATGCCGAAACGCTCGGCGTCATAGCGCGGCATGGAGGTGTGCATCATCTCGACCGCGCAGCAGGCAAGGCCGAAGGTCATCCAGTGCAACGACCCCGTGCGCGCCCAGTTGATGATGTCCTCGGTCGAGGTGACGAGGAAACCCTTATCCTGCAGGTCGCGGTTCAACGCGGCTGTCGTGACCTCAAGATCGGGCCCGGCGGTGTTGATGCCCGTGCTCACTCCCATTCCAGCGCCCCCTTCTTCCACTCATAGGCAAAGCCGATCGTCAGCACGCCCAAGAATACCATCATCGACCAG
>JAQCLA010000332.1 GCA_027592105.1 Pseudomonadota bacterium
CTGTGCATCACCGCAAGGCCAAGACGTTCCAACATCTCAGTCCAACTCCGGGAAAACATGCGCCCCGTCCACCAGCGGCAAGGGCTTGTGCCAGATGACATTGGCCAGCCGCAAGGGCGCGTAAAGATGGGGAAACAGCGCGCCGCCGCGCGATGGCTCCCATTTCAGATCGGGGCCGAGGGCTTCGGCATCGAAGGCTGCAAGGATCAGCCCCTCGACGCCCGCGAAATGGCGCGCCGCCGTTTCAGCGGCTTGTTCGGCGGTCGAGAAATGGATGAAACCATCGGCGATATCGACAGGCGCGCCCATGGTCTCGCCTGCTGCTGCAAGCGCCGCCCATTCCGGCGCGCGAAGAATTTTATAAATGCGCATGCCGCCCCCCTTGGCGTGCCCATGACCTTTTTGTCAAGTGTGACGCAGCTGTCATGAAGCGGCTTTACCTGCACCGCAAGGCCCGTAATCTGCGTCGGGTAATCATCAAACGGAGTCCTGCCATGAAGACACGTATCTTGGGTACCACCGCCATCATCGCAGCGTTGGCCGCATCTGCACCAGCGCAGGCCGAAACGACACTGCATATCCTGCATATCAACGATCTGCACAGCCGTATCCAACCGATCAACCGCTTCGACAGCACATGTCCTGCCGAGGATGACGCGGCAGGCGAATGTTTCGGTGGCGTGGCGCGCATCGCCGCGGCCATCGACGGCTTGCGTGGTGAATTGCTTGCGGCAGGCGAGAATGTGATCGTTTTGGATGCAGGTGATCAATATCAGGGCAGCTTGTTCTTCACCACCTATCGCGGTGCTGCAGCGGGCGAGTTCATGGAGGCCATCGGCTTTGACGCCATGGCGCTGGGCAATCACGAATTCAACAATGGCCCCGAGGGGCTTTTGCCGCTTCTCGATACGGTGAGCTTTCCGGTCTTGTCGGGTAATCTCGATGTCACGGCGGACCCGGCGCTGGGTGGCCGGGTGCAAGATCATGTCGTGCTGGATGTGAATGGCATGCAGGTGGGCATCATCGCGGCGCTAACACGCGACACGCAAGAAATCTCCTCGCCCGGGCCGAATGTGATCTTCCAAGATGAGATCGCGGCCTTGCAGGCCGATGTCGATGCGCTGACCGCGCAAGGCGTCGACAAGATCATCGCGCTGACCCATGTGGGCTTGCCCGCCGATATCCGCATCGCCGAAGCCGTGACAGGGATCGATGTGATCGTGGGCGGCCATTCGCACAGCTATCTCAGCCAGAACGACCCCGGCCGCGATGGGCCCTATCCGCTGTGGATCAGCAACCCGGCAGGCGCGCTTGTACCGATCGTGCAGGCCTATGCCTATTCCAAATATCTCGGCCATCTCGAGGTTACCTTCGACGATGCGGGCGATGTGGTTTATGCCGATGGCAACACCATGCTGCTTGACGCCTCTGTCACGCCCGATGCGACGATTGCCGCGCGCGTGGCCGAATTGGCAGGTCCGATCGAGGCCGCCATGGCCGAGGTCGTGGGCGAGACGACCGGCTTTATCGAGGGTGACCGCGCGGTCTGTCGCGCGATGGAATGTGCGATGGGCAATCTGGTCGCCGATGCGATGCTTGACCGCGTGCGTGACCAAGGCATCCAGATCGCGATTGCCAATGGCGGTGGCCTGCGCGCCTCGATCGATGCAGGCGAGGTGACGATGGGCGAGGTGTTCACCGTACTGCCCTTCCAAAACACGCTGGCGACCTTTCAATTGACCGGTGCCGATGTGCTGGCCGCACTTGAGAATGGCGTCAGCCAAGTCGAGGAGGGGGCAGGCCGCTTCCCGCAGGTTGCGGGGCTGCGCTTCGTGTGGAACCCTGCCGCTGAAGCTGGTGCGCGTGTCGTCTCGGCCGAGGTCGATATGGGCGGCAATTGGGCACCGCTCGACCCGGCGGCGGTCTATGGCGTGGTCTCCAATAACTTCATGCGTGGCGGTGGCGATGGCTACCGCGTTTTCGCCAACAACGCGCAGAACGCCTATGACTTCGGTCCCGGTCTGGAAGAGGTCGCCGCCACATATCTGGGCCAGAACAGCCCCTATACCCCTTATACGGATGGCCGGATTGCGACCGCCGAATAAGGATCTTTGAAGAATGATTGGGCCGGTGTGCTTCGCGCGCGCCGGCCTTTTCGCATCTGGGTCTTTCGCCGTGGCGCGCGCGCTTCTATCTTTGGCCTATGTGCGGACGCATGACCATGACCCATCCTGGCGACGCGATGGCCCGGCTCTTCGATGCCGTGCCCGCCAATGATCTGCCGCTCGCGCCGCGCTACAATATCTGTCCGACCCAAGCGGTAGGGGTGATTTGCGCAAGCCTGGGGCGGCGCAGCTATCGGCCAATGCGCTGGGGGTTCGTGCCGCATTGGTACAAGACGCCGACAGATGGCCCACTTTTGATCAATGCGCGCGCCGAAACCATCGCCGAGAAACCGGCTTTTGGGGCCGCCGTGCGCGCGCGGCGCTGTCTTGTGCCGGCAACAGGGTTTTACGAATGGACAAAGGATGCGGCCGGCAACCGCCTGCCGTGGTATTTCACGCCTTCAGATGGCGCGCCCTTGGTCTTTGCAGGCGTCTGGCAGGAATGGGGGCAGGGCGCGGCGGTGCTGCGCAGCTTTGCTATCGTGACCACGGCGGCAAGCCCTTGGATGGCCGCGACACATCACCGTGAGCCCGTGGTGCTTGCCCCCGATGATTGGGCGCGCTGGCTTGGCGAGACGGATGAGAAAGCCGCGCCCCTGATGCGTTCTGCCCCGGAAGGGTATTACCAGCGTTGGCGCGTCGACCCAAAGGTCAATTCCAACCGTGCCGAAGGGCCAGCCTTGACCCAAGCGATCGCGGTTTGATCTGAAAGGAGGATTGGAGCGGGCGGCGAGGTTCGATGCCTAGGTCAGGCTCTGCGTCCGCGGCCCTAATTAGC
>JAQCLA010000333.1 GCA_027592105.1 Pseudomonadota bacterium
GATATAGGCAATCGCCTGTTCCAGCGTCATGGTGATCGGCGTGGTCAGGCGCACGGCTTCATCGGTGCCGGAGGCGCGCACGTTGGTGAGTTTCTTGCCCTTGAGCGGGTTCACCTCGAGATCATTGTCGCGGCTATGCTCGCCAATGATCATGCCTGTATAGATCGGCTCTTGCGCACCGATGAACATGCGCCCGCGCTCTTCAAGGTTCCAAAGGGCATAGGCCACCGAAACCCCGTTTTCCATCGAGATCAGAACGCCCGCGCGCCGCCCCTCGATCGGGCCCTTGAAGGGTTCCCATGCGTGGAAAACACGGTTCAACACACCCGTGCCGCGCGTGTCGGTGAGGAATTCGCCATGATACCCGATCAGGCCCCGCGAGGGCACCTGTGCAATGATGCGGGTCTTGCCTGCACCTGCGGGTTTCATTTCTTTCAACTCACCCTTACGCGGGCCGGTTATCTTTTCGATCACGGCGCCGGTATATTCGTCATCGACGTCGATGGTGACTTCCTCGACCGGCTCATGCTTGAGCCCGTCGATGTCGCGGAACAGAACTTGTGGGCGGGAAATCGACAGCTCGAACCCCTCGCGGCGCATGTTCTCGATCAAGACGCCCATCTGCAATTCGCCGCGTCCTGCGACCTCGAAGGCCTCGCCACCGGGCGTGTCGCTGATCTTGATCGCGACATTGCTTTCTGCCTCTTTCATCAAGCGTTCGCGGATCACGCGGCTTTGCACCTTTTTGCCATCGCGGCCAGCAAGCGGGCTGTCGTTGATGCCGAAGGTCACGGTGATGGTCGGCGGATCGATGGGTTGGGCATACAGCGGATCATCCACGGCCAGCGCACAAATCGTGTCGGCCACGGTCGATTTTGTCATGCCGGCAAGGCTGACGATGTCCCCTGCTAGCGCCTCTTCGATGTCTTGCTGGCTCAGGCCGCGAAAGGCTTGGATACGCGTCACGCGGAATTGTTCGATCTTTTCGCCCAACCGCGACAACGTCTGGACCGTCTGGCCAACTTTGAGGCGACCCGACTCCACGCGCCCTGTCAGCAAGCGACCCACGAAAGGGTCGGCGCCCAGCGTGGTGGCGAGCATCCGGAAATCTTCGTTCTGCCGCGCGATTTGCCGTGGGCGCGGCACATGGTTCACGATCAGATCGAAGAGCGCGTGCAGATCCTTGCGATCGCCCGTCAGCGTGTGATCGGCCCAACCTGCGCGCCCCGAGGCATACATATGCGGGAAATCAAGCTGATCCTCATCGGCGTCGAGGGCGGCGAAAAGGTCGAAGACCTCGTCAAGCGCGCGGTCGGGCTCGGCGTCGGGCTTGTCGACCTTGTTGAGCACCACGATGGGCCGCAGCCCCAGCGCCAAGGCCTTGGAGGTGACGAATTTCGTTTGCGGCATCGGCCCTTCGGCGGCATCCACCAGCAGCACCACACCATCGACCATCGACAAGATACGCTCGACCTCGCCACCGAAATCGGCGTGGCCGGGGGTGTCGACGATGTTGATCCGCGTGCCTTTCCACTCCACCGATGTGGGCTTGGCAAAAATCGTGATGCCGCGCTCGCGTTCCAGATCATTGCTGTCCATGGCGCGTTCGGCCACGGCTTGGTTGTCGCGGAAAGCACCGGACTGCTTGAGAAGATTGTCCACGAGCGTTGTCTTGCCGTGGTCGACATGCGCGATAATCGCAATATTGCGGAGGTCCATGGGGAGCCTTTTTGGGGAATCTTTAGGGTTGGCCGAGCCGTTACAGGCTCGGGCCCAGTTTGGCTAGGCCGAAACGCAATCAACTTGCGATCTGTTCAGGCTGTCTTGCGCAGACGGATCACGATATCGAGCTTGGCGATCTCGTATCCTTCGGGAATTTCGGGCAGGGTGCGGATCTGCAGTTCGGCCGCGGGCGCATCGATCAGGTGGCCGCTATCCTCGAAATGGAAATGCGGGTGGTCATCCATGCGCGTGTCGAAATAGCTACGCGAGCCATCGACCGTGACCTCTTGCATCAGGCCCGCATCGCAAAATGCCTTGAGCGTGTTGTAGACCGTCGCCAAAGACACGCGGTCGCCCGTCGACAGTACCGCGTCATGCAAACCTTCGGCCGTGACATGGCGATTACGTCCGTCGCCCACCAATAGGGCGGCGAGTGCGAGCCGTTGGCGTGTCGGCCTTAGATCGGCTTGGGCAAGCCAGCCTTTTCCGCGTTCCAGCGCTTCGGGTGTCATGGCGTGGGTCTTTCCTGAGCGAGACATGTCTATAGTGGGGCTTTTTACTGGCTGTTTCAATCGCAAAGCGACCAAGCCCTTGCCCTTGCGCGGCGCCAAGTCGCGGTGTTAGACCGAGCAGACCGGCGCGAAGGCCGGCCACAAGACCTGCGGGGGGACATGGCAGATTATCCCACATCCTTCGATCGTGACGCGCTTTTGGCGTGTTCGCGTGGCGAATTGTTCGGACCGGGCAATGCCCAGCTGCCCGCGCCACCCATGCTGATGATGGACCGGATCACCGCGATCTCCGAGGATGGGGGCGAACATGGCAAGGGTCATGTGGTGGCCGAATTCGACATCACCCCCGATCTGTGGTTCTTCGATTGTCATTTTCCCGGCAACCCGATCATGCCCGGCTGTCTGGGTCTTGACGGGCTGTGGCAGCTGACGGGCTTCAATCTTGGCTGGCGCGGCTGGCTGGGTCGCGGCTATGCGTTGGGCGTGGGCGAGGTGAAGCTGACGGGCATGGTGCGCCCCGACCGCAAGCGCCTGACCTATTTCGTCGATTTCACCAAGGCGATCCAAACCCGCCGCTTGACGATGGGTGTCGCCGATGGCCGGGTCGAGGCGGATGGTGAGACCATCTATCTGGTCAAGGATATGAAAGTGGCGCTCAGCGAAAGCTGAGATACGGCTCGCTTTCGGGTGTCGTGCCTTG
>JAQCLA010000334.1 GCA_027592105.1 Pseudomonadota bacterium
GCAAGGCGCACCATGTCCATCCGCCCGCATGGTTGCGCAGCCGCAATTCAAGATCGAAACGCCCTTTTTCACGGCGCAGCAAATCGTCCCACGCGCGGATGAAGCTGGGCCGATCTTGCCGGTGCATCAAATCTTGCCACCGCGACAGGTCAAAGGGGGTCAGATCCGCAATGTCATAGCCCAAAAGTACGGCGAAAAGCCGATTGATCCGCAAACTGTCACGGGCGATGTCGAGCGACCATGTGCCGACCTGTGCGCCGATGACGACATCATGCAGATCGCGCTCAGTTTCGCGCAGGGTGGTCAAATCGACCATCTGACGCAAACGCCCGCCATCAAGCGTGTCGCGTTCGATCAATCGGAAGAAGCGGCCATCAGGCACCCGGAATTCCGCGATATGATAGGGGTTTGCGCGCTCTGCCTTGCGCTTGGCGATCCAAGGTTCGACCGCCTCGGGGGCAAGCTTGATACCATCATGCGCGATGAAGCGGCGCAGCACCGCCTCGAAACTCATGCCAAGGGTCAGTGGCCCTTCGGGACCGGGATAGAGATTTGCATATGTTGCGTTGCACAGCACCAGACGCTCGGAGGCGTCGTACATGCCCAAGGCCTCCGTTGACGCCTCCATCGCCGTTGCAAGGCGTGTGCGCATCTGGTGGAGCGTCGCGCGGGTGAGGTCGGGATCAGGCTCATAGGTGACGACCACCTCTGGCAGTTGTCCCAAGACATCGCGCAGGCCGATCCGTCGCAGGAAGCGCGGACCCGTGCCATCATCGAGCGTGATTGGCATTTGGGCTGCGCCCGCCAAAGCCGCTTGGCAAGCGGCGACAAGCGCGGGATCTGCCGCCATCAATGCAGCGCAATCCGTGATCGGGGTACCCAAAGCATCTTGCGCAGGCGCAAACGCGGCCGTCGCATCCTTGGATGCGAAGGTCAAAATCAGTGCTGGGTCAACGATCAGGACGAGCATTCTGCGTTCTTGCGTATTCTGCCGACAATCGACACCTATCCTTCGTTGTCGGCATCGCGCCAAAGGGAAAGGGCTTGCCCCTAAGCGCCTGATTTTATTTCAGCAGCTTTCAGCGAAATCGCGGCACAAGTCGGGCAATAAGACGACCAAACCAAGGTTCGGTTTGAGCCAAGGGGACGGAAACGGCACCAACCCAGATCAAACCGCACTTGGAGGGATGGGGGGCGTATAAGCGGAGGTTATCCAAAACATACAAAGTGGCGGAGAGACAGGGATTCGAACCCTGGGTGGAGTCACCCCCACAACGGTTTTCGAGACCGCCCCGTTCGACCACTCCGGCACCTCTCCGCGCTTTGGGTCAGGGTCAGTGGGCGGGCATTTAGCTGGCATGGCCGGGGTGCGCAAGGGGGCATTGGGCGTATCGCCGCCTGCGCGGATCATCAATCTGCCAAGCGATGCGCAAAACATCGTGGCAATGGTGGAAATTTCGGCCCATCGCCCTCATCTAGATCACAACACGTCCCCAAGCCGGAGATCTGCGATGCTGCGTCGACCTTTTCTTGCTTTCACCATCGCGGGCTTTGCGCTGTGTGCGCCTGCGGGTTTTGCCCAAAGCGCGCCACCCGCGATGCAGGCACAGGTGATTGCACCCGATGCGGTACTGGGCGCGCGCGCGCCGGAACTGCGCGCCTTGCTGGCAGCGATGGGGCTCTACGATATCTTGGCGATCATGGCCGCAGAAGGGCGCGAATCCGCCCCCGATCTCGAGGCGGACATGTTCCCGGGGCAGGGGGGGGCTGCATGGATGGCGGTGGTGGCGGCTATCTATGCCACCGATAAGATGACCGCCGCCTTCGAGGCTGCATTGCCGGTGGAGCGGTTGTCCGATGCCGATATCGCCAGCTTGCGCGCATTTTTCGAAAGCGATCTGGGCGCGCGGATCGCGGCGGGCGAGATTGCCGCGCGGCAGGCCTTTCTTGATCCGTCGCTCGAACAAATCGCCACCGATCTGGCCGAAGAACGCGCGGCGCAAAACCATCCGCGCATCGCCCAGCTGACCGAATTCAACATCGTCAACGATCTGGTGGAGCGGAATGTTTCCGGCGCGCTGAACGCCAATTTCGCCTTTTACATGGGCTTGTCGGATGGCGGTGCCTTTGCCGCCCCCATCCCCGAAGAGATGATGCTGGCGCAGGTCTGGGATCAGGAAGCCCCGATCCGGGCCGAAACCGTGCAATGGCTTTTGGCCTATCAGACGCTCGCCTATGAGGATTTGTCGGACGCCGATATGGCGGCCTATATCGCATTGTCGCGCTCGGCAGCGGGCCAAGCGATCAATGCCAGCCTTTTTGCCGCCTTCGACATCGTCTTCAACGCGATCAGCCATGACTTGGGTCGCGCGGCGGCGGGCTTTATCGCGGGCGAAGATACCTGAGCCCGCCACGGCCTTGCACGCTTGACACTGCAAGGTGTTTGGGGCAAGTGCAGGCTTCCGACACCGCCCCCAACAGGGCGGTTTTGGATTTTTGATGACAAACGCCCCGACCGGGGCGCGCTGCCCGAGGCGGGGATACCCCCCGAGAACACCTGTCACGACAGGGGCCACAGGGCGCGGGAAACAAGAAGGAACCGATTGCGATGTTCGCAGTCCTCAAGACAGGCGGCAAGCAATACAAGGTGCAGGCGGGTGACGTCGTGCGCGTTGAAAGGCTGGCAGCAGAGGCGGGTGAAACCGTCCAATTCAACGAAATTCTGATGCTTGGCGGCGATAAGCCCAGCGTTGGCAGCCCGATGATCACGGGCGCGGCCGTTCAGGCCACCGTGATCGATCAGATCAAGGGCGAAAAACTTATTCACTACGTCAAGCGTCGCCGTAAGCACTCGTCGCAGCGCACCAAGGGCCATCGTCAAAAGCTGACGCTGATCCGCGTGACCGAGATCTTG
>JAQCLA010000335.1 GCA_027592105.1 Pseudomonadota bacterium
GGCAGGATCTGGACGACCGATGCGGCGCTTTCGGGCATCTGCTGGGCAGGCATCGGCGATGTCGAGGGGCTGGTTGCGATAGCGATTGATTTGGGTTGGGTCAGGGCTGGCACCTGAACGTCCGGGTGCGTTGTCGGGGTCATTGTTTGTGGCAGCATCGGTGCAGGGTCGGCCATCACCCGCGACGCAGGCGTCAGTGGCAGAGCCATCACCGCCACCGGCGCGTCGGGCTTGGGCGCATCGCGCTGTGACATGGGTGACGAGGGTGGCATCAACGGCGCCATGTGCAGCAGTGGCGCAGGGGCCGGTCGCGCGCGATCTGCTGTAAACTCCGTCGCGGCAGGCGCGATCCCATCGTCAGAAACCTTGACGGCGAGAGTTTGCGATGGCACAGCCATCTCCACGCTTCTGGACAAAGGCGGCGGCGTGGGTTCCGTTGCCAGCCGGGCCGCGCGCGCGATCTTGGGCAATGGCGCATGCTCGCGCAGCATGGGTGGGCCAGCTGATACTTGTATAAGATTTTCCTGCGTCGGGTGTCGAACCGACAAATTTAGCAAGGCAGTATCGCCGTGATCCACCATGACCGCGGGTAGCGGACCGATAGGTGTGATCGGCACCTTGGGCTGCATAGCCGGGGGATTGCCGATATCCACCGCGGCAAGACCTGCCGCTTTCGGCGCATCGACCGGGAAAGGGACAGGCATAGGCGCCTCACCCTTGACCATCGCCGTTGGCGCAGGCGTTAAGGTCACCCCAACACTTGGAAAGCCCGCCATCGGAATCGGAGCGGCGGGATGGAAGGCCGGTTTCGCCGTTGTCACGGCAGGACCAATCAGGGCCTTTTCAACGGCCTGTCGATCCGCGCCGTTACCCGCAGGCGGGGCGGTTTCAATCCTTGCGACCACTTCAGGAGCGCGCATGGCCAGATCAGGGTCAGGGGACAGCGATCGCGCCAGTGCCGCCGGGGCCATGTCATCAGCTGGTGCGGCTAGATCTTGGGCGGGCGGCACCGTGATCGGGCCTGACGACATCAGCGGCGATGCTGTATCGAAGACATCAGGCAAAGCATCGCTGGGCGGTGGCATGGCCCGATGTTCCAACGACAGCTTTCCGGGCAGAAGCGGCGGCATGACCACGCCCATATCAAGCGGTGCGCCCGCCTGATCGCCCAGCGGGATGGCTGGCACGCCATCAAGGCGTGTGAAAGTGGCCATGAAAGCGGCCTCCTGCCCGGGGTCGGGCAAGATGTGCCTTGGGCGCGCGATCAAGTCGGGCATGGCCACAAGGCCTTTGAGCAGGTCATCCATTCTGGCTGTCCTCATTGCGATCTCGCACGCTTATGGGCCGATAGCCCCTTACGAATTCTTTACGCCCCGCTGTCAGATTGCCGCGAAATCGTTTCAATCCGAGGTAATCCCGTGAGCGACCCGATCACGCCCATCACCAGCCCCTTGCCCGCGCCGCTAGACAAATACAGCGCGCACAAAGCCGCCCTGCAGCAGGTCGCACAGGAGCTGGAGGCCAGTTTCCTCACCGAAATGCTCAAACATGCAGACTTTGGCGAATCGCGCGGCAGTTTCGGGGGCGGCGTTGGCGAAGAGCAATTCGCTTCGCTTTTGCGGGCCGAACATGCGCGCGCCTTGGTCGAACGCGGCGGGATCGGGTTGGCACAATCGCTGTACACCGCCCTACTCGCCCGCGGTGACCAAGACGGCGGGGCAAACCCATGATGCGGGTTGCAGACCCGGTGGCCGCGATGACCACGCTTTTGGAACAGCAGCGATCCGCCCTGCTTGTGGGCGATGTCGATCAATTGGCCAAACTTCCCGAGACATTGGAACAGATCATGCGCCAACTGGCCGATCACGCGGCCGATCCGACAGCCTTGGCCGCGCTGGCACAGATGGCGGCACGCAATGCCCGCCTCGTGATGTCCGCGCGCCAAGGCTTGGCGCGCGCCAAGCGCGACACAGCGCCCGCAACGCCGCTGACCACCTATGACGCGCAGGGGCGCACAGCCGCCGGCGTCCCGCGCGACCAACTGATCTCGCGGCGCTGAAGCCGATAAAATCCACTGCAAAACGCGCGGTGCATTAGGCGCTTGTTCACATCTGATGGGCGAATTTCGCTTTGCACCCGATGGGGTGGCGCACCACCGAAGGACGGGGTGCAGGTGTCAGGATGACGCTTCGCCGGGGCCGGTAGCGGCCCTGTTTCTCTTGGCGCCGAAATGCGCCGCGACCGAAAATAGGAAGGGGACACGATTGCGACCTTCCATGCGCCGCCGTGATGACCGCCGCCTGCGATCACCTTTTTGCGCTTCACGATCAGTGGGCGTGCGTTGTTCTCAGGCTCGGCCATGCGCGGGGGCTTAGCATGACCCCCCTGAACAAGCCCTTAACGCCGCCTCACGCTGCAACAGGGCGCAGCTGTCGCGCCAAAAGCCCGCTCAGCGCCAGCATCACCGCCGCCACGCCCAAACAGGCGGGCAGCCCGCCCCACTGGTAGCTCAACCCCGACAACAGCGTGCCGATCAACCGCCCCGCCGCATTGGCCATGTAGTAAAACCCCACATCCATCGTCACCCGCTCGGCCTTGGTGAAGGCGAGGATCAGATAGGAATGCAGCGCCGAGTTGATGGCGAAAATCGCGCCAAACCCCAAAAGCCCCGCGATCAGCGTGCCGGTCAGCCACGGCGCGGGCGCGGGCGCAAACCACACCAGTGCCGCCAAAAGCGCAGGCAACAGCGCAAGCCCCAAGGCCCAAGTCCATGCCTCGTTGATCAAGACAGCCTCGCCGCGCGTCTCGGCCCGCAAAAGGCGCGGCGCGCTGGCCTGCACCGCGCCGTAAAGGATGATCCAGACCGCCATGAAGGTGCCGATGGTGAAAAACGCCACCCGGTTTCCGGCCACC
>JAQCLA010000024.1 GCA_027592105.1 Pseudomonadota bacterium
TGCCGATGCGGTGGGCGAATTGCGCGAAGCGGTGGATTTCTTGCGCTACTACGCCGCTGAAGCCGAAACACTGGGTGCAGCCCCGCGTGGTGTCTTTGCTTGTATCTCGCCTTGGAACTTTCCCTTGGCGATCTTTACCGGGCAGATCGCGGCCGCCCTCGCAGCGGGTAATGGGGTGATCGCCAAACCGGCCGAGGCGACAAGCCTGATCGCCCACCGCGCCGTCACGCTGCTCCTTGAGGCGGGCGTGCCGCCCCATGCGCTCCAGCTCTTGCCCGGCAGCGGGGCCGAGATCGGCCGCGCAATTTGCGCCGATCCGCGGATCGCGGGGATCTGTTTCACCGGCTCGACCGCAACAGCGCAGGCCATCAACCGCACCAAGGCCGCGCATCTTGACCCCGGCGCACCCCTGATCGCGGAGACCGGCGGGCTGAACGCCATGATCGTGGATAGCACCGCGCTACCTGAACAAGCGGTGCGCGATATCCTTGCCTCCAGCTTTCAATCCGCGGGCCAACGCTGTTCAGCGCTGCGGATGCTCTATCTGCAAGAAGATATCGCAGAGCCGTTCTTGCGGATGCTGACAGGCGCGATGGCCGAGCGTCGCCTTGGCGATCCTTGGCAACTTGCGACCGATATCGGCCCGGTGATCGACGCAAAGGCCCAAGGCATGATCGCCGATCACATCGCCGCAGCGCACGCCGAAGGGCGCGTTCTGGCACAAGGCCCCGCACCTCAAAACGGGCATTTCATCGCCCCTTGCATCATCGCGCTGCCCGGCGGGATCGCGACCTTGGAGCGCGAGATCTTTGGGCCAGTTCTGCATGTCGCCACCTATCGCGCGCAGGATCTGGAACAGGTAATTTCTGACATTAATGCAAGTGGTTACGGCCTGACCTTCGGGTTGCACAGCCGCATCGATGACCGGGTGCAAATGGTCGCGGCCCGGATACATGCGGGCAATCTTTACATCAACCGCAACCAGATCGGCGCGGTGGTTGGCAGCCAGCCTTTCGGCGGCGAGGGCTTATCAGGCACGGGGCCAAAGGCGGGCGGGCCGCATTATCTTGGAGCCTTTACCCAAAGCGCGCAGGGACAAGCCGACGGCGTTGTCCCGGATGCGATGGAACAGGTGGATGCACAAACCGTGCCCAAGGCTTTGGCCGCCCTGCCCGATCCGCGCAACCTGCCACATGCAGTCAGTGATCTGCCCGGCCCGACGGGCGAATCCAACCGCTTGTCACTCTATCCACGGGGGCGGGTCTTGTGCCTTGGACCGGGGCCCGTGGCCGCCGCACGGCAATGCGAAATCGCCCAAGCCGCAGGCTGCAGCGCGCTGGCCGTCGATGGATATCTGGACCCTGCCGCGCTGAGCACGCTGGCAGCTTTGGATGCGGTGATTTTGTGGGCCGCACCCGAGGCCGTCCGCCCCTATGCGCAGGCCTTGGCCGCCCGCGAAGGCGCGCTGATCCCCTTGATCACGACAGACAATCCGCGCGCGCAGCTTTTGCGCGAACGCCATCTGTGCATCGATACCACGGCGGCGGGCGGCAATGCGGCGCTCTTGGCAAGCGCGGGATAGGATGATCGGCGCATTGCCCGGCGTCACACCGCGCGGGCGGCGGCCATCATTGCGCGAAGCCGGGCAACAGCCGATTGCGTGCCGTCGATAACAGGCACAGGGCAATGGGGGGCAAGCTGGCTGGCCAAGCCCGCCAAGGGGCCGCCGCCCATCACGATGCAGCGTGCGCCCTGCCCGGCACATTCGTCACACAAGGCGCGCAATTGCGCGGACAGAACATCGGCCACCTCGGCCGGGTCGTGATGCAAAGGCTCGGCCGGGGCCGCGACACGCACCAGCGCCTCGCCCAAGCCATGCATCGTCGCGCGCGCGACAAGTGAGGCGATCACCTCGGGGGCGAAGGTGACGATGGCAAAAGGGCCACCGATCTCGGCCATATCGGCAAAGGCGGCCTCGGCGATGCCCATCACGGGCAAGCCGGGCCAAGCCGCGCGCACCTGCGCGGCCCCTGTATCCCCGAACGAGGCCAGCACGATCCCGTCAAGCGGCTCTCGGTGGCGGGTGATTGCGGCAAGCACGCCGTGGGTCGCCTCTTGCGCATCGGCGTCGGTCACGATCAAGGACGGCCCGAAAGCTGCCGAGACCGTGACGAAACGATCACCGGGCAAAGCCATGGCTTGCGCGGCGGCATCGATCCGCGCGGTGACACCCGCCGATGTGTTGGGGTTCACAACCAACAGCCGCATCACAAGATCACCGATGGCAGCCACAGCACGATGGCCGCATCGACCAAAAGCCCAAGCGCCACGATCAGGCCGGTCACGCTCATCTGGTGGATCGGCACCGACAGCGCGTTGAGTGTGGCGACCGAGGCCAATGATACCACCGGCAGCACCATTGCCACGATCAGTGCCGCGCGCCAGCCAAGGGTCACGAACAGGACGGCCACCACCAGCAAGACACCCATCGCCATATTCAAGCCGACCTCGGCAAGCCGTTCGGAAGTGTAGCGGCTCTGGTCGAAGACGGGCGCGATCGACAGGCCCCAAGGCAAGGCTTCGGCCTGCGCGGCCACAGCGCTGTGGATATCGCCCATCCAGCGGTCCACCTGTAACCCCTCGCTCAGCTTGGCGGAGATGAGGATCGCGGGCCGCCCTTGAAACAGCGCGGCCTCGGCCAGCGGCAGGCGGGGGCCACGGGTGATCCGGGCCACATCACCCAAGAGCGTCACACGGCCATCCGCATCTTCGCGCAGGACCACGGCCCGCAAACGGTCGAGCGAGGTGATCTCGCCCGTGATGCCAAGGACCAGATCGGTTTCATCACCGCGCAGGCGGCCCGCCTGCACCTTGGCATCGGCGGCGCGGATCGCGGCAGAGACTGCGTCGGCAGTCAGACCAAGGGCGGCGGCGCGGTCGGGGTCGAGCGTGACCAGCACCTCCTCCTCCGCCAGACCGTAAAGATCGACAAGGCTGGTGCCCGGCACGCGGCGCAATCGGTCGGTCAATGCCTCGGCCTCGCGGGCGGCGCGGGTCGGGCTGAACCCCTCGGGCATGGTCAGCGCGAAAATCGCGGCGTAACCGCCCGCACCATCGCTGTCGAAATCGGGTTCCAGAACACCGGCCGGGAATTCCCGCTGCGCATCGCTCACCGCGTCACGGACCAACGCCCAAAGCTGGGAGATGGTCTCGGGCGGGACGGTCTCGATCAACTCGACCGAGATGATCGAGATGCCGGTCGCCGAAGTCGACGACACCTCGGCAATCTCGGGGATGGTGCGCAGTTCGGTCTCGATCTTGGCGGTGACCAGCGCCTCGACCCGGGCGGGATCGGCACCGGGAAAGACGGTGGTGATCGTGGCAAAGATATTTGTGATCGTTGGATCTTCTTGCCGCCCGATGGACACCAGCGCCGACAAGCCCGCCGAGAGGATCACCAAAAGCGCCAGCATCACAAGGCGCGGCTGGCGAAAGAACAGCGTATCCATCGCGCTTACTCCGCCAGTGCCAGCACACGCTGGCCGGGGGCTACGCGATCGGGTGCCTCGGCCACGATCCGCGCGGCCTCAGGCAGTGCGCCGCGCAGGAACACGCGCGCACCCTCGGCGTGGATCACCTCTACCGCTGCAGGCTGGGTGCGGTCGCCCTCGGGCGTGGCCTCAAGCGCCATCACCGACCACGACCCACGCACCCCTTCGCGCAGCGCGCCGAGCGGGGCCCAAAAGCCGGGCTCGGCAATATGCTGCGTCAGGATCAGCGCGACCGTGTCGCCCAGCACAGGTGCGGCATCTGCGGGTAAGGTCACGATGACCGACCGGCTGCGTGTGTTCGGGTCAAGATCAGGTCGGATCTGGCGCAGGGTTGCTTGCAGGTCCACACCGCCCAATGCGACAGTCACGCGGTCCCCGACGGTGAGCCCAGCCGCCAACTCTGGTGGGAGGCCGATGCGGGCGCGGGCGGGTGCCGCATCGAACAAGACCAGCACGGTCTGACCCGCCGCCGCCGTCTGTCCGGGATCGGCCAACCGCGCACCGATCCGGGCGTCAAAAGGTGCCGTCAGCACGGATTTTTCCAGCCGCACATCGACGCCTGCGATGCGCGCACGAACAGCCGCCATGCCCGCCTCGGCGCGCGCCAGCGTCAGCCGCGCCGCATCTTGTGCTGCAACCGAGCGAAAGCCGCGTTCGGTCAGCGCGTCGCTGCGCGCCAGCGTCAGCCGGGCCAGTTCGGCATCTGCGGCCAAGGCTGCCAATTCTGCCTCCAACGCCGCGCGTTTGGGGATGAGTGCGCTGGTGTCGAGCCGTGCCAGCACCGTGCCGGGCGTGACGACATCACCTTCCTCGACCAGTATTTCGGTGATGCGCCCACCCAGCTCGAAACCCAGATCGATCCGCGCTGCGGCCTCGACCTGTCCGGTAAAGCGGCGGGTCACGCTGTAGCCTGGGACAGGCACAACACGCATCACGCCAACAGGGGTGCGGGGGGCTGCTGTGCTGGTCCCCCCCTGCCCATCCGCCGCGAGCAGCGAAAAGCCCCCAAATACTGCCGCCGCCGCCCCAAGGCAGATGGCAAGGGTAAGCATCACCGTCAAAACCCGGCGCGAAACAGCGTTTCGGCCTAATGTCGCGCGGGTCGCCATATGATTGTTTCTCCGCCAAAGTTAGATACACTTACATAAGTTAGAATCGCTCACTTTGACAATGGCGTTTTGCGCCGCGCCTTTTGCGCTATGGTTGTCAATACATGTGAGGGTTGTTAACTTTACCGCAATGACAGGGGATGCGCCCCACTTGGCCGGAAGATCCAAGCACCATGTCCCCTGAGCCACCAAGCGTGACGCCCAAATCAGCCTATCATCACGGTGACCTGCGCGCGCAGCTGATCGCAGCGGTGCGGGAATTGGTCGAAACGCACGGCCCCGATGGTTTCTCCGTGGCCGAGGCTGCGCGGCGCGCCGGTGTCAGCTCCGCCGCGCCCTACAAGCATTTCAAGGATCGTCACGAGATTTTGCGCGGGGTCGTCAGCGAAGCGATGGACCGGTTGCGCATTGCGATGGAAGACGGTGCCGCCGCACACCCCATCGCCTCGCTCGAAGCCATCGCTGCGGTCGGACAGGCCTATGTCGATTTCGCGCGGACCGAACCGGGGGTGTTTCGGCTAGTCTTCAGCTTGACAGAAGGTCATGAAAACGCCCCCGACCTGTTGGCCAAGGGCGCAAATTGCTTTGGCGTGGTGGTTCATGCCGTCGCGCGGCGACTGGATCTCCGCCCCGATGATCCCGATGTTCAACGCCGCGCCTACATGCTGTGGTCCTTCGTGCATGGCCATTCGTTTTTGACCATCGACATGAAACACAAGGTCGCCAGCGCCGAGATCGACGATTGGTCCTATCTGATGACGATCAGCCGGGCGATCTTGGCCGCAGCCTAAGCCGCGACACAAGCGACTTCACGGTGAACACATTCATCCCCACCGGCGGCGAGATCAGCCCTTTTTCCAGCGCGATCACCACGATGATCCCGAACCAGATCAAATCCCATTCCAGCGCAGCGGCAACTGGGATCACGACCGGAATGGTCAACACCAGCATCGCGAGGCTTTCCAAAAACATGCCCAGAACGAAGTAGATCAGGATGATGATTAAAAGGATCGTGGCGGTTGCATTCATCATCTGGAAAATCTTGGCCTGTGTCGCCGCCCATGTGAGCGTGCGCCGCCACAGAGCCTGCGCTTTTGGCGCACGCAACTGAGGGTCTTGATCCGACGACGGCTATGGCGCCGCCGTTTAAGGGATCGACGCGGGCGCACCGCCGGCAAACACACAGGCGGCCCGCCCTGTTGGTGTCGCGCACAGCACAGGCACAGCCGCTTTGCACTCAGCCTTGACCTGCGGACAGCGCGGGTGAAAGGCGCAGCCCGCTGGCGGCGAAATCGGGTTCGGGATCTCACCGCTGACCGATTTGCGCCTGCGCCCCGAGAGCGCCAGATCCGGGACCGCATCGAGCAACATACGCGTATAGGGGTGCTGGGGTTCGTGAAACAGGCGCTTGGCATCGGCCACCTCGACCAAGCGGCCCAGATAGAGCACGCCGATCCGGTTCGACATATGCCGCACGACCGATAGATCATGCGAGATCAACAGATAGGTCAGTTTGAACTCGTCTTGCAGATCGCGCATCAGGTTGAGGATCTGCGCCTGCACAGAGACATCGAGCGCCGATGTCGGCTCGTCACAGACGATGAATTCGGGCCGTGAGGATAGCGCGCGGGCAATCGCGATACGCTGGCGTTGACCGCCCGAAAACTCATGCGGGAATTTGCTGGCATCGGCGGCGGACAGCCCCACCAGATCCAAAAGCCGCCCCACTTCGCGCCCCACATCGCCCCGTGGCATCAGGCCCAGCGTGCGGATCGGTTCGGCGATGATATCGCCCACGCGCCAGCGGGGATTGAGGCTGGCGAAAGGGTCTTGGAAAATCATCTGCATCCGGCGTCGCAGCGCGCGCATGGCAATGGGATCGGCGGGGTCAATCCCCTGCCCCTCGATGGCGATCTGGCCCGCGCTGGGGGTCAAAAGACCCACGATCATCTTGGCGATGGTCGATTTGCCCGAACCGGACTCGCCCACCAGCGCGAAGGTCTCGCCCTTGTTGATGGAAAAGCTGACATCGGCCGTCGCCGTCAGGAACTGGCGGCCTTCGCGTTCCAGCACGCGGTTGAGCCAAGGTTTGGAAACATCAAAACGGCGGGTCAGGCCCGTGACCGTCAAAAAAGGCTCAGCCATGGGTCACCCCCGTATCAGCCAGCCAACAAGCGGCGGCATGGTTTGGGGCGACGGGCTTGAGACCGGGGCGCGCACTCAGGCAGCGATCCATGACTTGCGGGCAGCGCGGGTTGAAGGCGCAGCCTGCGGGGATCGCATCCAAGCGCGGCATGGCACCGGGGATCTGCACCAGCCGGTCAGCAGCATGTTGCAGCGTCGGGATCG
Source organism: Pseudomonadota bacterium (assembly GCA_027592105.1). Classification (GTDB taxonomy): domain Bacteria; phylum Pseudomonadota; class Alphaproteobacteria; order Rhodobacterales; family Rhodobacteraceae; genus Roseicyclus. Next base: position 7,010 of record JAQCLA010000024.1, read on the forward strand.
AGCCCATCAGCCCAGCGGTATAGGGGTGGCGCGCGGCCAAGATCACATCGCGCACAGGCCCGATCTCGGCCATGCGGCCTGCGTAAAGCACCGCGACACGGTCGGCGGTTTCCGCGATCACGCCCATATCATGGGTGATCAGCATCACGGCCGCCCCCCGCTCGGCGCAGATTTCTTTCAGCACATCGATGATCTGCGCCTGAACCGAGACATCAAGGGCGGTCGTGGGCTCATCGGCGATCACCAGTTCAGGCTCGGCTGCCAAGGCCAAGGCGATGACGACGCGCTGGCGCATACCGCCTGAGAAGTGGTGGGGGTAATCATCGATCCGGCGCGCAGCAGCCGGAATGCCCACGCGGTCCAACAGCGCCACGGCACGCCCGCGCGCCACTTTCTCGGAGACATCCATATGGGTGCGGATCGTCTCGATCAGTTGCTGGGCGATGGTGTAAAGCGGGTTGAGGCTGGTCAGTGGGTCTTGGAACACCATGCCGATCCGGCGACCGCGCAAGCGGCGCATCGCCTCGGGGGCAAGCTGGTCGATGCGGGTGTCACCAAGCCAGACCTCGCCGCCCGCGATACGGCCGGGCGGCTCGATCAAGCCGATGATCGCGGCCCCGGTGATGGATTTTCCAGCCCCGGATTCGCCCACCATTCCCAAAACCTCGCCGGGGGCGATGTCAAAGGACACGCCATCAAGTGCGCGCAGCGTCCCGCGCCGGGTCGGAAACTCGACAACCAAATCACGGACGGACAGCAAGGGTTTGGTCATCAGCGCAACCTCGGGTTCAGCGCATCGCGCAGCCAGTCGCCCAGCATATTGACCGACAGCGCCAGCGCCAACAGCGTGAGTGCCGGGAACAGCAAGATCCACCATTCGCCCGAGAACAGGAATTGCTGCCCGATGCGGATCAGCGTGCCAAGGCTGGGCTGGGTCGGCGGCACACCCACGCCGAGAAAGGACAGCGTCGCCTCGGCGATGATGGCCAAGGCCACGCTGATCGTGGCGATCACCAGCACCGGGCCCATCACATTTGGCAGGATGTGGCGGATCAAAATGCGCAAGGGGCTGACACCGATCACGCGGGCGGCCTGCACATATTCCTTGCCCTTCTCGACCATGGTCGCGCCGCGCACGACGCGGGCGAATTGCACCCAATCGCTCAGCCCGATGGCCACGATCAAGACCCAGATCGCCATCGCCTCGCGCTGGGTGGGGGGGATGATGCCGCGCGCCACGCCGAAGATCAAAAGCGCGATCAGGATGGAGGGGAAAGAGAGCTGCACATCGGCCACGCGCATCAAGACCGCATCGACCCAACCGCCCCGGTAGCCCGCCACAAGACCCGCGCTGATGCCCAAGACCATCGCCAAAAGCACCGCCGAGACCCCGACAAACAGCGAAATCCGCGCGCCATAAAGGATGGTCGAAAACACATCGCGGCCCTGATTGTCGGTGCCCATCAGATAGGTGCTGCCGGTGAAGGCATTGGGCTGCATCGGGGGCGTGAAGCCATCCATCAGGTTCAGGCTGGAAGGATCATAGGGGTTGGTGGGCGCGATCCACGGCGCGAAAATGGCCGCCAAGACGATGATCAAAGCCACCAGCCCCGAGATGATCGCAACGGGCGAGCGGCGGAACGAGGCGGCGACATCGCTGTCCCAGATGCGGAAAAGGCGGCCGCGTGGCTTGGTGTCTTGCATAACGCCCCCCTCAGTGCCGCACACCGCCGCGCTCAACGCGCAAGCGGGGATCGACCGCGTAATAAAGCAGATCGACGATCAGGTTGATGACGACGAAAATCAGCGCGATCAGCACCAGATAGGCCGACATCACCGGCACATCGACGACGCGCACAGAATTGATGAACAAGGCGCCGACACCCGGCCATTGAAAGACGGTCTCGGTGATGATCGCGAAAGCGATGATCGAGCCCAGCTGCAGCCCGGTGATGGTGATCACGGGCACCAAGGTGTTTTTCAGCGCATGGCCGAAATGCACCGCGCGGTTGCTTAAGCCCCGCGCGCGGGCGAATTTGATATAGTCGGTGCGCAAAACCTCGAGCATTTCGGCGCGCACCAAACGCATGATCAGCGTCATCTGGTATAGCCCCAGCGTGATCGCTGGCAAAATCAGCGACGCGCGGCCCGATTGCGTCAGAAAGCCGGTTTCCCAGCCCCAAGGCAGGACCACCGTATCGCCCCGCCCGAATGAGGGCAGCCATTGCAACTCGACCGCGAAAATCCAGATCAGCAAAACCCCGATCAAAAAGGTGGGCAGCGAGACACCGATGAGGGACAGGGTCATGATCGCTGTCGAGAGCGCGCCACGCCGCCTGAGCGCGGTATAGACGCCGGCCCCTACCCCGAAGACAAAGGCCGCCAAGCCCGAGATCAGGGCCAATTCCAACGTCGCGGGCAGGCGCGACAGGATCAACTCCATCACCGGCTGTTGCAGACGGTAGGAAATGCCGAACTCGCCCTGCGCGGCATTGCCCACGAAACGGGCGAATTGGACAACAAAAGGATCATTCAGGCCAAGGTTTTCGCGCAGCGCCGCGCGATCCTCAAGCGATGTTTCTTGGCCGACCATCGCAGTGATCGGATCGCCCACATAGCGAAACAGCGCGAAAGACACGAGCGCCACGGCCAGCATCACAAGGACCGACTGGACGATCCGGCGGATGATATAGGCAAGCATGCGATGCCCCTGTGAATGGCCTGTGTGAAGAAAACGGCCCGCATGGGGGTATCCCATGCGGGCCGCAGGTTTTGCCTTAGATCAGCGCGTGAAGGTCACATCGGCCATCGACGGCTGGTTCTCGGGATGAACCGGCAGGTTGATGCCATCGCGGACGGCATAAGCCAAAAGCTGATTATGCACGTTCAGGAACACGCGGTCTTCCATCACCTTGTCCCAGATTTGCGCGATGGTGGCATCGCGGGCCTCCAGATCGGTCATGGTGGCCAGCGACTCGATCATCGCGTTGACCTCGGGGTTGTCGTAGCGCGCGCCATTGTAGCTGCCGAAGCCTTCTTCGCGGCCATGCACGAGGAAGTTGAAGACATAGGCGCTGTCAAAGGTCGGCACACCCCAGCCCAGCAGGTAGAAGTCGGTCTCCCAACGCTCGATCAGCGGGAAATGCTGCGAACGGGTCTGCGAGATCAGGTTGGCGCTGATGCCGATCCGGCCCAGCATGCCGACGAAGGCCTGACAGATCGCCTCGTCATTGAGATAGCGGTCATTGGGGCAATGCAGATCGACCGAGAACCCATCGGGGTAGATGCCACGCACAAGCGTGTTGGCCCGGTCGTAATCTGGCGCACCATAGGCGTTCAGATCCGCGCGCCAGCCATTGACGAAGGGCGGAAGCGGTGCGGCCGAAGGTTGCGACTGGCCGCGCATCACCACCTGCTGGATCGCGTCACGATCAAGCGCAAGCGACATGGCTTCGCGGATTTCGGGATGCGAGAAGGGGTTATCTTCGACATTGGCGCTGATCAGCTTGGGCGAGGTCTGATCATAGCTGAAGAAGATGTTGCGGTTTTCCGGGCCGGTGGCGACCGTGATGCCCGCCGTCTGTTCCAAACGTGCGATATCTTGCACAGGCACGTCTTGGACCACATCCACCTCGCCCGACAACAGGGCGGCGACGCGGGTCGCGGCTTCGGCGATCGGGGTATAGATGATCTCGGTAACTTGCGGGTCGGCATCCCAATGGCCGTCGAAATGGGCCAGCACGGTGCGCACTTCGGGGTCGCGCGACACAAGGCGGTAAGGGCCTGTGCCATTGGCGTTGCGCACGGCGAAGTTTTCTTCGCCGGCGGCGAAATTCTGCGGCACTTCAACAGCATTGGCCGCGGCCCAGCCGCTGTCCATGATGAAGAAGTTGGTCAGGTTCTGGACGTACAGCGGCGAGGGGCCGGCCATCTGAATATGCACGGTGGAATCATCGACCGCGGTGGCACCCGTGACGGCGGAATGCAGCGCGCGGAAGCCCGAGCTTTCATGGCGCACGCGGTCCATCGAGAAGACCACATCCTCGGCGGTGAAGGCGCTGCCGTCGTGGAAGGTCACGCCTTCGCGCAGCTTCAACACCCAGATGGTCGGGTCATCGGCATGGATCGACCATTCGGTCGCCAAGCGCGGCTTGAGCGAGCCATCGGTGTCGCGGCGTACCAGCGTCTCGTACATGTGGTGCAGAAGGGTCGAGGTCGGCCCCTCGTTCTGGCTATGCGGATCAAGCGTCAGCGCATCGGCCACCCGCGCCCAGCGTAGCGTTTCGGCATGGCTGGCACCCGCCGCCAGTGCCAGTGCAAGCGCCGACACCATCAAGCGGCGTGGCGCAGTCGTCAGAAATGAAGTCATCGTTCGTCTCCCGTTGAATTAGACAGCTTTTTTGGGCTTTTCTGCCGCACCCTGCGGCAAAGCGGGGCACAGCGAAACCGATAATTTGAACATTTGGTAAAAGACCCGCGTGCAAGGGTCAATCGCCCACGCAGCCTTTGCGGGTCTCCGCCGCGAACATCGGCACAACCTACCCAACAATAACGTTTCGTCGCAGCGCGGATGTCAATGCTACCTGCACGCAGCCTTGCCCGATGACAGGCTGCGCGGCACCTCTTGCGGCCGACAATGACCTTGCAGATGCCGCGACAGGCTTTAACCTGCACGACAGCGCGGGGGCTGACGAAAATCAGCGCCGAACGCAGTTGATGCCGAGAGGGCATGGGCGGAATTCTTGGGGGCGATGATGGCCGAAGACGCAACGCTGGATACCTTGGGCCTATTATGTCCCCTGCCCGTCCTTAAGGCGCGCAAACGGCTGAAATCCATGCAACCCGGTCAGGTGTTGCGGCTTTTGGCCAGCGACCCGGCGGCGGTGGTGGATGTGCCGCATTTCTGCGCGGAAAGCGGCCATGAGTTATTGGGGATGGAAGACGCGGGCGATGGCGCGCAGGCCTATCTCATTCGCCGTAGCTGACCCCAAAAGACGCATAAGGCAGATAGCGCACCGGATCACCCGGCGCGATGGTGCAAGCCGCATCTGGCAGTTCGACCAGCCCGGTGGCCCAGCTGAGCCCGGAAATCCGCCCCGACCCTTCCGATGCAAAAACCTCGGCCTCGCCGCTTTCGGTCAGCCGCGCGCGCAGATATTCGCGCCGACCCGCTTTCTTGCGCTTAGTGAAGGCGGCGGGCACGATAAAGCCTTGCGGCTGCGACCAGCCCGCCCCTGACAACAGCGAGAGCGCGGGCCGCGCAAAGACCAGCGCGCAAACAAGAGCCGCCACCGGATTTCCCGGAAGGCCGAACACAGGCACGCCGCCCCACAGCGCCAAGGCCAAGGGGCGGCCCGGTTTGACCGCGATGCGCCAGCTCGACAAATTGCCCCGTTCACGCAAAAGCCGCGAGACGTGATCCTCATCGCCTGCCGAGGCCCCACCCGAGGTTAGGATCGCATCGGCATCTTGCGCGCCTTGGTCAAGCCGCGCCGCGATTTGTGCGGCATCATCAGCTGCATGGCCCAGATCGACCGCCTCGAACCCCCATCCCGCCAAAAGCGCCAAGAGCATCGGGCGATTGGCATCGAAAATCTGATGCGGGGCGGCAGGCAGGCTTGGGTCGGGCAGCAATTCATCGCCTGTCGACAAGACGCCCACGCGCAGGCGGCGGTGGACACGTACTTGGCCCACACCGACAGCCGACAACAACGCCAGATCGGCGGGCGTCAGCACCCGGCCTGCGGGCAAGATCGTGGTGCCCTCGGTCACATCCTCGCCCGCTTGGCGGGTGTTGATGGCGCGCTTGACCGGCCCGTCAAAGGCCACGACTTGCCCATCGGTGGCGCAATCCTCCTCCAGCACGACGGTATCGACCCCGTCGGGAAGGATCGCGCCCGTCAAGATGCGCACGGCATGGCCTGCGGGCAGGACGCCATCGAATGGTTGGCCTGCGGCGGCGCGCCCCGCCACGAGCGGCAAACGCTGCACGCCTTCGCCGGTTGCGACATGGGCAAAGCCGTAGCCATCGACCGCCGAATTGGGTCGGGGTGGGTTCGACCGCCGCGCCACAGCAGAGGAGGCCAAAACGCGGCCATGGGCATGGGCTACGGCCAAATCCTCGGTCCCCGTTACGGCGTGAAGCCGCGCGTGCAACAGCGCGAGCGCCTCATCGACCGGCACCCATTCCACGCCCTGCGGCATCGCAAAACAATCATTGCGCAGGCGTGGCGGGGTCAGGGGTGCGGTCATAACCCCACCTCGGCCCTGATGAAGGCGGCGATACCCGCGACATCGTTCAGATCGAAACGTGCCAGCGGGCTGTCCAACGGCCCATCGCTGGCGATCGCGCGGATCGTCGGGTTCGACAGCGCCAGAAGATCACGACCCGCCGCCTGTCGATGGGTTTCGATCTTGGGGTGCGGGGCGGATTTATACCCCTCGATCAAGATCAGATCGCATGGGTCGAAACGGGCAAGCAATTCATCCAGCGGCGGCTCACCCGCCCCGCGCAACTCGGTAATCAAGGCCCAACGGACGGGCGAGGCCACGATCACTTGGCCCGCGCCCGCTTCGCGGTGGCGATAGCTGTCGCGGCCAGGATGGTCGATTTCGGTCGCATGGTGGGCGTGCTTGATCGTGGAGACGCGCAGCCCCTGGCCCACAAGCTCGGCCACCAACCGTTCGGTCAATGTGGTCTTGCCGGTATTCTTCCAGCCGGTGACGCCGTAAACCCTCATGCCGCACCCATCAGCGCTTCGGCGGCAACAATATCTTCGGGGGTGTTGACGTTGAAGAAGGGATCGAAAGGCGCGCTGTCGAACACGGCCTGGCCCGCCTGATGCTGATCGGTCCAGATGACGATCTTGCGCAAGCCCCTCGTCAGCGCCGCGCGCAGATCGTCGCGGAGTGCCACGGGCCAAAGGCCAAAGGTCGGCTGGCGCTGCACGCGGCCAGTCTCGTCCGGGCTGGCGGCGAGGCACAAGCCAGAAGGTCCAGCGCAAGCCGTCAGCCGTGCGACAAGATCGGTTGGAAAGAACGGCGTATCGGCGGCGGCGGTCACGATGGCCGTGGCCCCTTGGGCCGCGGCCCAATCCAGGCCCGCAAGCACCCCCGCAAGCGGTCCGGGATGATCGGCCAAGCTGTCGGGCAAGATGGGCAGGCCAAACTCGGCCAGCCGCGCAGGATCGCCATTGGCATTGATCGCCAGCGCGCCGCATTGGGGGGCCAAGCGTGCGATCACATGGTCGATCAGGCGTTGACCCGCAACAACGCGCAGGCCCTTGTCACCCCCGCCCATGCGCGTGGCGCGCCCACCCGCAAGGATCACGCCAAGCGTTGCACTCACGCCTCATCCTCCGCGCCCTTGCGGCGGTGGCGGCGATCCTCGTCCGGCACCATTGACAGGTCGGCGTCGCGGATCAGGCGATTTTCGCCCGAAAGGCAAACAAACCGCTGCCCGCGCATCCGCCCGATCAGTGTCAGGCCAAGCTGCTGGGCGATCTCTACCCCCCAAGCGGTAAAGCCGGAGCGCGAGGCAAGGATGGGAATGCCCATCATCGCGGTCTTGATCACCATTTCCGAGGTCAGCCGCCCCGTCGTGTAAAGGATCTTGTCGCCCGCCGGCACATCATGGTGACGCATAAAGCCCGCGATCTTGTCGACGGCGTTATGGCGGCCGACATCCTCCATATAGACCAAAACTTGGTCGCCCTGACACAGCACGGTGCCATGGATCGCACCCGCGCTGAGGTAGAGCGAGGGCAGCGTGTTGATCTGGCGCGACAGCGCGTAAAGCCAGCTGCTGCGCAACGGCGCCTCGGGCAAGACGACGCCCTCCAACCCTTCCATCATATCGCCAAAGACCGTGCCGACCGCGCAACCCGACGTGCGGGTCTTTTTCTTCAGCTTGTCCTCATAGCTGGTTTGACGCGTGGTGCGGACAACGACGGTTTCGATATCTTCGTCGTAGTCGATGCCCGTCACCGTATCATCGTCGCGCAACATGCCTTGATTGCGCAAAAACCCCAGCGCCAGATATTCGGGGTAATCCCCGATGGTCATCGCGGTGACGATTTCTTGACTGTTGAGGTAGATCGTCAGCGGCCGCTCTTCGACCACGGAGAGCGAGACCTCGGCGCCTGTATGGTCATGCCCACGCACCGCCCGCGTCAGGCGCACGGCATCCGGATCGGGCAAAAGTGGCAGCTGCGGCAACATCAATGCTCCTGCACTTGGGTATGTGACGTATAGCGCAAGCGTCGGGCGGGGCCAGTGCCGATCACCGGCTGGCCCGGTCCAAAAACTCCACCAGCGCTTGTCGGTCAGCGGGATCCGCCACGCGTTGATCAGGCATCCGCGAGCCGGGCGTATAGAGATCAGGCCCCAGTTCGAACAATTCGGCCACGGTCTGCGGCGTCCACACGATATCGAGATCACGGAGCGCCGGCGAGAACGCATACCCCTCGACCGAGGCGATGGGGCGGTCAAAGATCCCATGCAGGCTTGGGCCGGCACGGGAATGATCGCCGGGTTGCAAGGAATGGCAGATGGCGCAGGCGCGGTAGACCTCGGCACCGCGACTGCCGTCATGGAAACCTTCTTGGGCAACATCCTCCGCCCCGCCGATAAGCGCACCATCGCTTGTGGCAAAGCGACGGATCGCGCCACTCACGCCGCCTGCAAAAAGCGTGTCTTCGGTCAAGGCCAGCGCCCAAACAGGCCCACCGCCGGCTGCAACCCCGGCACGGAACCGCAGGCTATCGGCCGCCAACATCCAGATCGATCCGTCGACTGCGGCGGCTGCCACGATTTCGGGGGTCGCCGCGATCGCGACCAAGGGCCGTTCACTCAAGAACCGCTCGGGCAAAAGCATGCCATCTGCGGAAAACAAGCGCAGCGAGCCTTCGGCAAAGATCACCGCCAGCCGATCGCCCGCCCGTGCAAGCCCATTGGGCAGATCGGGTAGCCCCGCGCGTGCTTGCGGCGCAAGGCGGCCGTCCCAGCGTGTGAAACGCAAATCGGCACCCACGCTGACAAGATCGCCCGTGGTCAGATAGGCAAGCCCCGACACCCGACCCGCATGCGCCTGTGTCACAGCGATTTCAGACAGCGCGGCCGTATGCGTTGCCAGACGCCCATCCCAGAACCCGACCGCGATGCGCCCACCATCGGGCGAAACTGACAGGGCCGAAACAGGCGAGGTGCCGTGGGGGGTGACAAAGGCCGGGTCTTGCCCGTCGCGGTTCCAGACTGCGACGCGCCCATCTTGGCCCCCGGTCACGAAACGACCCTCGGGCAGGGTCGCGACAGCGGTGACATTGCCGTTATGCAGACGCAGCACACGGCGCGCGCTTTGCGTATCGCCATCCCAAAGGATCACCCGGCCATCAAAGCCGCCCGACAAAAGCGCATCGGCGCTGGCAGCCAAGGCGCTGACGGGACCAGCGTGACCGGATAGATCCTGCGCTGCGGCAGGGCTTGCCGGAAGAAGTGCAAGTGTCAGCGCCACAAGGCGCAACAAACGCGGACCGATACGCACTACACGAATGGCGGCGCGGATCAGTAGTTGATCAGGTTGGAACCCGGCTTGTCCACGCGCGCACCTTCGGTTGCGAAGGCCGAAGAAGCGGAGGTCTGAAAATTATCATTCAGCACCATCGCCGAGCCAACGGCCAAAACGACGGCGAAAATCACAGATGCGAGAAAGGCTTTCATGGTCGGTTCTCCTGTCAGGGGCGGTTGGGTTGGGCCAACCGCTGTCCGGGTTCAAGCCCTGCCAAAACGGCACGGGCGATCTGTTGATAGATTTGGCCCAGCGATCCATCGGGATCGCGGGCGGTAATGGGCTGGCCTGCATCGGATGCGGCGCGCAGTTCCATGGTCAGCGGGATACCCCCGAGGAACGGCACATTGAGCCGCGCCGCTTCGGCCGCAGCGCCACCTTGGCCGAAAATCGCATGTGAACCGCCACAATCGGGGCAGATGAAATGGGACATATTCTCGATAATGCCGAGGATGGGGACATCGACCTTGCGGAACATGGAAATGCCGCGCCGCGCATCGATCAGCGACAGGTCTTGCGGCGTCGAGACGATCACCGCACCCGACAGGCGTGTGCCTTGGGCCAGTGCCAATTGCGCGTCGCCTGTCCCCGGCGGCATATCGACCAACAACACATCGAGCGCGCCCCATTCCACATCGGCCATCATCTGCGTGATCGCCGACATCACCATTGGACCACGCCAGACCATCGCCGTTTCAGCATCGACCAAAAGGCCCATCGACATCGCCTTGAGGCCGTAAGCCTGCATCGGTTTGAGCTTGCGGCCATTGGCCTGCGGTTTGCCGTACAAACCCAACAGCGTGGGAAGCGAGGGGCCGTAGATATCAGCATCCAAGATACCGACCGACAGCCCTTGGGCGCGCAAACCCAGCGCAAGATTGACCGTGGTCGTCGATTTGCCCACGCCACCCTTGCCCGAGGCAACGGCGATCACATGACCGACGTCAGCCAAGGGATCGGCTTTTTCAGGCTTGGACCCTGTCAGATTGGGTGGGGCGGCTTTGGGTGCGGCGGTTTCGCTGGTCAAAACCACAAAGGCATTGGTCACACCCGGCAAGCGGCGCAGACGGGCCTCGACCTCATCACGCAGCGGGGCGAATGCTGCCGCCTCATCGGGTTTGATCAAGATCGACAGGTTCACGCGCTGGCCATCGATGCCAAGGCCAGACAGCCGGTCGGAGGCAACAAGCAGCGTCCCATCCGGCAGGCGGAGCCCCTGCAGCGCATCGCGCACCCGTGTGTCGCCAAGAT
>JAQCLA010000336.1 GCA_027592105.1 Pseudomonadota bacterium
GCCGCGGTCTATGCCAAGCGCTGGGCGGCCAAGGAGGCGTGCTCCAAGGCGCTCGGCACTGGGTTGCGGATGGGGATCACGTGGAAGGACATGGCGGTTTCGAACCTGCCATCGGGCCAACCGATCATGAAGGTCACGGGCTGGGCCAAGGAGCGGCTCGATCAGATGACGCCCGATGGCTATACTGCCATCATCCATGTCAGCCTGACAGACGATCACCCTTGGGCGCAGGCCTATGTGGTGATCGAGGCCATGCCTGATACCGAGGCGACGCAACGGCCCAATGTCGGCCCGGTCTCGCGCCGAAAAATCAGCTGAACGCTAGCGCCGGCGGTTTTTTTGCCGCCGCCGGTTGGCGTATTCGGTCGGGATCAAGATCAAGGCCGCAGCCGAGCCGATGATCGCATCGATCCCCGGTGAGCCAAGGCTCAGCCCGAACAAAGCCCGGATGAAAAACAGCGCAAGCACCGCCCCAAAGGCGATCAGCACCGACGGCACGATGCCGTTATGCGTCCAACCCCATTTTTCGAACAGGACCGCGACGATACCCGCGATCATGAGCGAGCCGAAAAACGAAAATAAAACCATGGCTCATTCCCCTAAAACAACACCGGGCGCGATGCGCGCGCCCCTCAGATAGGCCTCCGCCTCCATCCGCGGTTTGCCCTCGGGCTGCAACGCGGTGATCGTGATCGCCCCCTGACCACAAGCGATGGTCAGACCCGATAGCACACTGCCCGGCGGGCCTGCGCCCGCGGCCAACTGACAGGCCAAAAGCTTGACCCGCTTGCCAGCGATCATGGTCCAAGCGCCGGGAAAGGGCGAGAGGCCACGGATCTGGCGGTCAATTTCGACCGCGGGGCGTGACCAATCGACCCGTGCCTCTGCCTTGTCGATCTTGGCGGCATAGGTGACGCCCTCATCGGGCTGGGGTTCAGGGGTGAGAGTGTCGAGATTGGCCAGCGCGGTGACAATCGCTTCGGCCCCCAAGCGCGCCAGCTGATCATGCAAGTCGCTTGCGGTTTGCGTGGTACCAATGGCAATGGCGCGGCGCAGTAGCACGGGGCCAGTATCAAGCCCCGCCTCCATCTGCATGATACACACGCCGGTTTCCGCATCGCCCGCCATGATCGCGCGCTGGATCGGCGCGGCCCCCCGCCAACGTGGCAAAAGGCTTGCGTGGATATTGAGGCAGCCGCGCCGCGGCGCATCCAACACCGCTTGCGGCAAGATCAGCCCATAGGCCACGACCACCGCGACATCGGCCTCAAGTGCTGTGAAAGCGGCCTGTTCTTGCGTATCGCGCAGCGTCTTGGGGTGGCGCACCGGAAGGCCCAACGCCGTGGCGCGCTGATGCACCGGTGTGGGGCGCTCGACCTGTCCGCGCCCGGCGGGGCGGGGTGGCTGGCAATAGACACAGGCAATGTCGTGGCCCGCTTGCACCAGCGCCTCAAGAACCGTGACCGAGAACTCCGGCGTTCCCATGAAGACGATCCGCATCACCGCGCCCCTTTTCTTGCCCGCTTGAGCAGCATCTCGCGCTTGGTGCGCGACAGGCGGTCGAAATACATCCGGCCCGCCAGATGGTCGATCTGGTGCTGGACCGAGGTGGCCCAAAGCCCGGTGAAATCCTGCCGCACGCGCATCCCGTGGTGATCGGTGAAGGCGACGGTGACCTGCGCGGGCCGCGTTACCTTGGCCCAGACACCGGGCAGGTTGGGGCTGGCTTCTTCGTGGTCGTTCATCGCCTCGGAGGCGGTGATGATCTCGGGGTTGGCCATGCGGATGGCTTGGCCGCGCCTGTCGCTCGCATCGACCACGGCTAGACGCAGCATCACGCCGATCTGCGGCGCGGCAAGGCCCACGCCGGGCATCGCCTCCATCGTTTCGATCATGTCGTTCCAGATCGCGCGGATGTCTTCGGTGATTTCGCCCACATCCGCGGCTTGGGTCGCCAACCGCCTGTCGGGCCACATCACGAAGGGGCGTTTTGTACCGCTCACGCCTTTTCCCGCGCGCGGTCCTTCTTGAGCTTGACCATCTTGCGAGTGATCAGCTGGCGGCGAAGGGGGGTGAGGTAATCGATGAACAAAACGCCATCGAGATGGTCGATCTCATGCTGCAGGCAGGTTGCCCAAAGCCCGTCAAAGGTTTCTTGCTTCTCGGCGCCATTTGGATCGATCCAGCGAACCGTCACCTCGGCGGGGCGTTCAACATCGGCGTAGATGTCGGGGATCGACAGACAGCCTTCCTCGTAGATACTGCGTTCGTCGCTTTCGGCGAGGATCTCGGGGTTGAACATGGCCAAGGGGCGCGGCGTCTCGCCCTCGCCTTTGACGCAATCCATCACGATCAACCTTGTATCGACGCCGATTTGTGGGGCAGCGAGCCCGATACCTGGCGCGGCATACATGGTTTCCAACATATCATCGGCAAGCGCGCGCAGATCATCCGACAGATCGATGATCGGCGAGGCCAGCTTTTTCAGCCGCGGGTCGGGATGGATCAGGATTGGGCGTTTCATGGGCGTTCATTTAGGTCAAGCGGGCGCGCGCCGCAATAAGCATGGGCTTGCGCCTGCTGCCTGCTGGGGTAGCGTGGTTTGGTGCAAATCTGACGGAGCCACCACATGTCCTTTGACGAGATCATCGACCGCCGCGGCACGCATTGCGTGAAATGGGACAAGATGGAGGCGCTCTATGGCGTCAGCCCCGATGAAGGGATCGCCATGTGGGTGGCGGATATGGAGTTTCGCCCCCCGGCTTGCGTGCAAGACGCGCTGCAGGCGATGCTCGATCACGGCGTTTATGGCTATTTCGGCGATGAGAGTGCCTATCTGGGTGCGATCTGCTGGTGGATGGAAAATCGCCACGGCTGGCGCGTCGATCCGGCGGCGATCTTCACCA
>JAQCLA010000337.1 GCA_027592105.1 Pseudomonadota bacterium
GTGAGGTCTTGCAACTCGGCGCGGATCGGCTGACGCGTCCAAGATGCGCCGAGGTCTTCACCCTCCCAGACCCATTCTTCCATAGTCACGAGATCAACGATACCTTCGAGCTGATCTTCGGCACCGATTGGGAAGTTCACGGGAACAGGCGTCGCACCTGTGCGGTCTTTGATCATCTTCACGCATTTGAAGTAGTCAGCGCCGATCTTGTCCATCTTGTTGACAAAGACCATGCGCGGCACCTTGTAGCGGTCAGCCTGACGCCACACGGTTTCGGTCTGCGGCTCGACACCGGCGTTGGCGTCAAGCAGAGCGACCGCGCCATCGAGAACCGCCAGCGAACGCTCGACTTCGATGGTGAAGTCCACGTGGCCGGGGGTGTCGATGATATTGAAGCGCACCTTGGTATCCGAGGTGCCTTCGGCGGTCGGGTCTTCTTGCCACTGCCAAAAGGTCGTAGTCGCAGCAGAGGTGATGGTGATCCCGCGCTCTTGCTCTTGCTCCATCCAGTCCATGGTGGCCGCGCCATCATGAACTTCGCCGATCTTATGCGAACGGCCGGTGTAGTAGAGAATGCGCTCGGTCGTTGTTGTTTTGCCGGCGTCGATATGCGCCATGATGCCGAAATTGCGGTAGCGCTCGAGCGGATAGTCGCGTGCCATGGGGGAGGTCCTCAGGCTTGGGTTACATGTCGGAAGGACGGCCCCCGGATGGGGCCGCCTATGTTATTACCAGCGGTAATGGCTGAATGCGCGGTTGGCATCGGCCATCTTGTGGGTGTCTTCGCGCTTTTTCACAGCGGCACCGCGTGCGTTCACAGCATCGATAAGCTCGCCTGCAAGGCGCTCTTCCATGGTGTTCTCGTTGCGGGCGCGGCTTGCGTTGATCAGCCAGCGGATGGCAAGCGCTTCACGGCGCTCGGGGCGCACTTCGACGGGCACCTGATAGGTGGCACCACCGACGCGGCGCGAACGCACTTCGACGGCGGGCTTCACATTGTCGAGCGCTTCATGGAAAACTTCCACAGGCGCGCGCTTCAGCTTGGCTTCCACCCGCTCGAACGCGTTGTAAACGATACGCTCTGCGATCGACTTCTTACCATCGACCATCAGATTGTTCATGAATTTGGTCAGCACCATATCGCCATATTTGGCATCGGGCAAAACCTGGCGCTTTTCAGCGGCGTGACGACGGGACATCTCTGTATCCTCTTACTTGGGGCGCTTGGCGCCGTACTTCGAACGACGCTGGCGGCGATCTTTGACGCCTTGCGTGTCGAGTACACCGCGCAGGATGTGATAGCGCACACCGGGAAGGTCTTTCACACGGCCGCCACGGATCAGAACCACGGAGTGTTCCTGAAGGTTGTGGCTTTCACCGGGAATGTAGCTGATGACCTCGAAACCGTTGGTCAAACGCACCTTGGCCACTTTCCGCATCGCCGAGTTCGGCTTTTTCGGAGTGGTGGTATAGACGCGCGTGCACACGCCACGTTTCTGCGGGCAGGACTCCAGGTGCTGAGACTTGGAGCGTTTTACTTTGGGCTGCCGCGGCTTGCGGATCAGCTGCTGAATCGTCGGCATTCGGTTCCCCGTCTTGCTCTCTCATGTCGGCGGTCTTTCCACGCGATGCGCGAAAACACCAAAGCCGCAAGCATCCCTTCCCTACCTGGAGGACGCTGCGGTGGAAGTTTCAGAGGATCGGGGCACATCAAAGGCCCGGATCATGACCACTACAATTCTGTAAGCGGCACGAGGTTACCCATGCCAAGTGGCGCGTCTCTACGGGGAGTCGGACCGGGTGTCAACCGCCCCCGACACGCAGCGGCCAAGCATTACGAAACGCGGCAAGGTCGATGCCGAAACGCCGCATGAGAATCTCCGCGATCTCGGCCTCGGGCAAGGGTACGGCCGTTGCCGCGTCAAAGGGCGTGCGAGAATCATTGGTGGCATGATCCCCACGGATGAACATCATGCTTTCGGTCAGATTGACGAAAGGCACGCGCTGCCAGATCCGGTGATGTGGGAAATCCATGATGATCCCCGTGTCGTCCGGCCGCATGAACAGGCTCAGACCCGCCGACCAGCACAGTGTCAGCAACGGATGGACAAGGATCTGGTCATCAGGCCGCGCCTGCAACACCATCCCGCGCCCGTGATCGAGGGCCACACGCCCGTTTGGCCCAGCCAGCTGCGCGAGCTTGGGCCAGTTGCGGCGAAGTTGAGCGACATAATCCACGGCGATGGCATCATCATCGTCGAGGCGGAATTCAGCCACCGCCGCCGCGTGCGCGTCGCGTGCGCCCAACAGCACGTCGCGGCAGATGGCGCGATGATCATCGGGGGTCCGCCAATGTGGCCGGATTTGCGGGATTTCGGCGAAAAGCGCCGCCATCCGGCCGCGCCAAGGTTCGGGAAGATCCGCACCAAGGACGACATGCAGGGTGAAATCCGGGTCGGTTTGCAGGGCCAGACCGGGCAGGCAGACATGTTCGAACCATAAGCAACGCGCATCAAGCCGGTCAGGCGCATAAAGAGCGGCACGGCGTTCGGCGAAATCGGCATGGTATTTCTTGAACCCACCCGTGCATGGCAGCGAAAAGCGGCATAGGCCCTGCACTTGCAGATGATCACCCATGCGGTGCCCCCGGCGTGATCGCGGCCTTGGCCGCGCTGCGGCGACTGGCGCGTGCGACCATGCGTTCACGCAAAAGCGTGAAAATGCCCGTACTCACCACGATCACGCCGCCGATCAGGGCCAAGGCGTTGGGGAACTCATCAAACACCACCAACCCAAGGATCAGCGCAAAGATCAATGAGGTGTAGCGGAAGGGAGAAACGAAGCCGACCTCGCCCACGCGCATCACCATGATCCCGAAAACATAGCCGCCGATGATCAACA